>JALRDW010000087.1 GCA_023262065.1 Acidimicrobiia bacterium
GCCTCGGCGGATCGGTTCTCGCGCGCCCGGGAGGACTCGAACCTCCGACCCACCGCTTAGAAGGCGGTCGCTCTGTCCTGCTGAGCTACGGGCGCAGGTCCCTCCGGGCCCGGCGAGTGTACCCGGTGCCCTGTGAGCCCCGGCCAGCCGGTGGGAGCGGGCGCGGGCCCGATGGTGAGCGGCGTGGCGGACGTCGCCGGGGGGTGCGGCGGGTCAGCGCGAGGCGCCGGAGTGGCTGGCGTCGAGGATCTCGATGCGGTCGCCCTCGGCCGGTGCGGTGAGGAGACCCTGCTCGGCGAGCGCTCGGATCGCGATCTGTGCGAGCTGTTGGACGTTCGTACCGTTCTCGTCGGTCCAGGTCGGGTACGACCGGACGAGCGCGTCGGCGACGACCAACTCGGCGAGGGTGGTTTCCACGGTTCGCACTATGACGGACGCCGGCCGGGAATGGGGGGACCTGCGGCGTGCCCTGCGCCACACACCACGCTCCGTGGCGAAGCGGGGGTTCGCAGGGCCCCGGATCTCGCGGAGCGTGTCAGGCGGCGCCGCTGCGACGCCGGCCCCGTCGGTCGTACATCTCGGCGTCGGCGGCGAGGATGAGGGCCTCGAAGGTCGTGGCGGTCGACGGCAGCGATGTGACGCCGACGCTGACCTGGCCGTCCCAGCCGGGCACGGCCGTGGTGCGGACCGCGTGGTCGCGCACGGCCTCCTCGATCCGGCGCGCGTCGGGCCCCTCGCCGATGCCGACGAGCACGATCTCGTCGCCACCCCAGCGCGCGACGACGTCGGCCTCCCGCACCGTGTCGTGGAGCGCGTCGGCGACGGTGCGGATGACCTCGTCGCCGGCGCCGTGCCCGTACTCGTTGTTGATCTCGCTGAGTCGATCGATGTCCACGAACGCGGCGAACACCGTGCGGCCCTCACGGCGGGCCAGCGCGAGCACCGTCGGGCCGGCGGTCTCGAGGCCGTGGCGGTTCACGAGCCCGGTGAGTGCATCGTGGCCTGCGAGGTGCGCCAGACGTTCGTTCGCATCGGTCATCACTCGCACGGAGTGGCGACGGGAGGTGAACAGGGCGACTCCGAGTCCCACGGCCATGAGTCCGGCCGCGAGCCAATCGCCGAACGTGTCCTGGCTCACCGGCGCGTTCAACGCTGCGAGGCCGTACAGGGAGAGAGCGACTCCGGCGAAGATCCAGAACGGCCGTTGGCGGTACACGACCGCTCCGGTCGCCGCGATGATGAGCATGGCGTAGCCGATGTCGCTCGCAT
Organism: Acidimicrobiia bacterium; assembly: GCA_023262065.1. Taxonomy (GTDB): domain Bacteria; phylum Actinomycetota; class Acidimicrobiia; order IMCC26256; family IMCC26256; genus IMCC26256. Next base: position 1,270 of record JALRDW010000087.1, read on the forward strand.
GGTCGGTGAGACCCACGGTGGCCAGCGGTCCCGAGACGGCGACGATGCCGCCGATGGCGACCATCGACGGAGCGAGGCGCGTCGGGAGGCCATGGCGGGCCCAGTATGCGAGCCCGCTCAAGGCGATCGCCGGCACGAACGACGTCATGAGACGCACGACCGTGTGATCACCGGGATGGGTGAGCACGTCGATGACGGCGAAGACGACGAAGAGGACGGCGGTGATGATCGAGATGAACGGCAGGTCCCGCTTGGCCGCGGCGTCGTACGCAGCGCCGTAGGTCTCGCGGAAATCGGTGTGGTCGCGCAGTGCCACGGCTGTCCCCCGTTCGGGGCGGACCCTAGCCCGCAGGCGTGCCGGCCCGGGGCAGGAGCCGGGTCGCGCCCTTCAGCGCTCGGAGTGCACCCTGCTTCGCGGTCGACCGGTGGTGGGATGCGGTATGGGATGTCATGTCGTCCCGGTGGCTGAGGAACCAGTCGTACGAATCGATCATGGCCTCGGCGTTGGAGAACTGCGGTTGCCAGCCGAGGGCGGTCCGGGCGTGCTCGATGTCGAACCAGAGCGACCGCGAGTACATGATCCAGTGGTACGGCGCGAACGGGGCGAGGTGGAGGCGCGCCGCTGCCTGCATCGCGAGCGAGGCCGGTCGCGCCGGGAGTGAGCGGACCCGGCTCCCGGTGCCGGCGTGGGCGCACACGGCCTCGAGGGTTCCCCGCATCGTGTCGAACCGGTCGGTGCCCGCGTTCACGATCATCGGCCCGGGGCGTTCGGCGGCGAGCAGGCAGACCTCGGCGAGGTCGTCGGCGTGCACGAACTGGTAGGTGTTCGAACCGTCGCCCAGCACGAACACGTCGGCGCCGTCGGCGATCCAGTCGAAGAGGATGCCGAAGATGCCGAGGCGTCCGTGGCCCAGGATCGTACGGGGCCGCACGATCGTGACGTCGAGGCCCTGAGCGGTGAACGCGTGGCAGAGCCCCTCGGCCTCGGTCTTGGCCCGCCCGTAGGCCTCGACCGGGGTCGGCGGGGTGTCCGGGAACACCGGGTTGGAGGCCGGAATGCCGAACACCGCGCTCGACGAGGTGTGCACCACCTTGCGCACACCGTGTTCGAGCGCGGCGGCGAGGAGGTTGCGGGTGCCGTCGATGTTCACCGTGGTGAGGAGTTCGGGGTCCTTGGCCAGCGGCACCTGGGCCACGTTGTTGAACACGAGGTCGACGCCGGCGACGGCCGACTGCACGACCTCGGGGTCGCGCACGTCGCCCCGCACGAACTCGACGTCGGCCGCCCGGTCGTCGGCGTCGTTGAGGTCGAGGACGCGCACGGTGTGGCCGGCGCGGCGCAGACGTTCGACCATGAGCATCCCGAAGTAGCCGCTGCCCCCGGTGACGAGCGAGACGGTCACAGCGAGATCCCCTGGTCACGGCACCACCGGATGCTGCGGCGCATGCCCTCGTACAGCTCGACCGCCGGGTCGTAGCCGAGGTCGGCCCGGGCCGCAGCGATGTCGCACGCGATGGAGTGGCCCATCTCGCCGAGCACGTGCACCTGCTGCTGGTAGCGACCGACGCGCTGGATCATCCGGTCCGCGGTCTCGGCGGCACGGGCGATGGCGATCGGGAGCGAACGCGGTCGGCCCGACACCTGGTACCCCTCGTCGACGAGGGCGCGCCGGACCGTGTCGACGATCTCGCGCACCTCATACGGCCGGGCATCCGCGATCCAGTAGCCGCGCCCGGTGATCCCCTCGGTCAGTTCGGCGAGCATGACGCCCTCGACCAGGTTGTCGACGTAGACCATCGAGCGCCGTTGGACGCCTCCGTCGAACATCGGGAAGCGGCCCGTGCGGACGAGGGTGAAGAAGGTGGTCTGCCGCTCCGGCTGGAACGGACCGTAGAACCACGGCGGCCGGACGATCACGGCGTCGAGGCCGGCCTCGACCCCGGCGAGCACCGCGAGCTCACCCTGCATCTTCGAGGTGCCGTACCCGAGGTACGGGTGGTACGGCTCCTGGTTGCGGAAGGTCTCGCCGTTGACCGGGTTCGTGCCGAACGGGCTGTTCGACGACACGTGGACGAAGCGGCGCACCCCGGCCGACCGGGCGATGTCGACCATGTACCGGGTGCCCTGTGCGTTCACCCGGGCGAAGTCGGCCGCGACCCTCGGGTGGATGATCCCGGCGCCGTGCACGACGTCGGCGCCGTCCGCGAGCCCGGCGAAGAGGCGGACCACGTCGCGGCGATCGGTGATGTCGCCGGTCACGACCTCGACGCCGCGGCCTGCGAGCGCCGCGCCCTCGGCGGGGTCACGCACCAGCGCCCGGAGGCCGGGTCGACCGTCGGCGAGCAGTCGTTCGACGAGCGCCCGCCCCAACCAGCCGGTGGCGCCGGTGACGACGGTGGCGGGAGGTGCTCCTCGGCGGACGGGCGCATCAGCCAACACGGGTCTCCTCGATGAACCGACGGACGTTGCGGATCGCGATGGCCATCACGGTCGCCTGCGGGTTGACCCCCGGCGCGGTCGGCAGCAGGGAGGCGTCGTTGACCCGGACGTTGGTCGTGCCGTGGATGCGGCCGTGGGAGTCGGCCCCGCAGCGGGTCGGATCCTCACCGAGTGGCACGGTGGAGCACAGGTGCACCGTCATGACCGAGGCCCGGTCGGCACGGAAACCCGACTCGAGCCGGGCGACGTCGGCCGGACGACGCACGATCGGCGCGCCCCGGAAGGAGGGGAACACCTCCTCGGCGCCGGCGGCGAGCATCGCGAGGGCGAGACGACCGAGGCTCGCCCCGAGCAGGGCGCGGTCGTTGCGGGTGAGGTGGTACGTGACGACGGGGTCGCGCAGGCCGGGCACCGCTCGAACCCGCCCTCGGCCCTCGCTGGTGATCGCGGCGTAGTACACGCTCATCCGACGCCAGTCGATGATCTCACGGTTGAACGCGCGCCAGTTGTCGTTCAGCGCGAGGGCGACGAGACCGGCCTGGCTGGCCGAGCCGCCGAACGAGGCGTGGGGGAAGAACTCGGTCACCTGGTGCACGGGGACGTCGTCGTCGACGTTGACCTGCTCCCGGAACTTCGCCGCGAGCTTGACGGTCGGATGCACGGCGAGCCGGTCGCCGATCCGACGGTGCAGCCCCGAGCGCTGCAGCAGCGCCGGGGTCTGGATGGCCCCGCCACAGACGAACACGTGACGGAAGGAGATGCGACCCCGCCGGCCGTCGGCCCGTGTGACGATCGCGGCGCGCGCGGTGCCGTCGACGATCTCGAGGCGCTCCACCCGGACATCGGTCGCGAGCGCCGCGCCGGCGGCGACCGCGCGCGGGAGGTAGGTGACGGTCATCGACTGGCGTCGGCCGCTCAGGGCGTCGCCCCGCTCGGGGTAGGCCATCCATCGCGGGATCTCCCCCGTGCGCCAGCCGAGGGCCTCGGCCCCGCGGGCGAGGGCACGGCTCGCCGCAGTGGTCTCGCCGGGCACGTAGGAGACCGACAGGTCCCGTTCGACCTCGTCGGCGATCGCATCGATCTCGCCCAGGTCGAGGTCGGCGATCCGGTAGTCGGTGCGCCACGCGTCGAGGACCTCGTGCGGGGGGCGCTTGTAGAGCCCGCTGTTCACCTCGGTGCCGCCGCCGGCGCACCGGCCCTCGGTGTACGCGACCGCCGGGCGACCGAGCGCGACCGTCACGCCGCCCGACCGGTACTGGCGGGCCATCTGCTCCAGCGAGAACGGCTTCACCGCGCCCTGGTCGACCCAGGAGCCCTCCTCGACGACGAGCACCTCGAACCCGGCCTCGGCGAGGAGGGCGGCGGTCGGCGCACCGCCGGCCCCGCTGCCCACGATGAGCACCTCGACCTCGATGTGGTCGGCCGGGCCGAAGGGATCGTGGGCGAGGCTCACGGGACCACCGGGGCGCGCCCGCCGTCCGGCCGGGTGTCGGGCCACCGCTCCCAGACGTACGCGACGGCGAGTGACCGGATGAGCCGGGGGTACTCGGAGACGAACGGGATCGGGATCCGGGTCGACAGCGAGATGAAGGAGCGGCGAGAGCCGAGTCGCAGCAGCAGGTCGAACACCCACGCGATCACGGTGACCCCGAGGAACATCGGCGTCGGCAGGGTGGAGACCCGGGTGGCGACGAACTCGACCGTGTCGGCCCGGCGGGCGGGGTCGAGTGCGGGGAGGTCCCGGGCGAGGAGCGCGTCCGCGTACGGGGCGACGAGTCGGTGCGCGGGACCGGACGGCATACGGGGGTGCAGGGTACTCGCCCGTCCCGGCCGAGCCCCCGGGCGCGCCGGGGTCGCTCGGGGGTGCGGCCGTAGACTCGGCGGGTCCCGAACGGCGCCACGCGCACGTGACGGGCCCGCACGCGAGCAGGGGGATCGAGCCATCACCGACGTCCGGACGTCCGAGCCGACGGTCGCACCGCGCGCCCGTCGCGCCGCGGTGCTCGGCTGGTGCCGGACCCATCCCGTGCTCGCCGGGGCCGTGGCCTTCGCGATCCCGTTCCTCGTCGCGGTCGTGTCCATCGCCCGCCAGCCCTGGTACCCGGTGCTCGACCTCGCGATGACGGAGTTCCGGGTGCGCGACGTCGGGACCGGCGACACCCCGCTCGTCGGACTGCCGGGCCGCATCGGGCGCTTCCCGGATCAGGGGAGCCATCCGGGACCGCTCTCGTTCTACGCGGTCGCCCCCGTCTACCGCCTCACCGGCGCCAGCGCGCACGGTCTCGAGTTCGGCACCGTGGTGCTGTCGCTGCTCGCGGTGCTGACGGCGCTGTGGCTGGCCCGACGCCGGGGTGGCGCGCCGATGACGCTCGCGGTCGCGGCGGTGCTCGCGCTCGTGGTGTGGCGCTACGGCCCGTCGCTGCTGACCCAGCCGTGGAACCCGTACCTGCCGGTCCTGCCGTGGATCGTCGTGCTGCTCGCAGCGTGGTCCGTCCTCGATCGCGATCCGGTCGCGTGGTTGCCGTTCGTCGGGTTCGGGTCGCTCGCGGCCCAGACCCACATCCCGTACGCCGGGCTCGTGGGTGGACTCGGTGCGCTCATGCTCGGCGTGACGGTGTGGCGGGCCGTGCGCGAACCCGAGGATCGGCGTCGTCCCCTCCTGTGGTGCGTGGGGTCGCTGGGGGTCCTGCTCGCGCTCTGGATCCCGCCGGTGCTCGATCAGGTGGCGGGTCACCGCAACATCTCGATGATCGTCGACTACTTCCGGAACCCGCCCGAGGCCGCGGTCGGATTCGGTACCGGGGTCCGGGTGCTGCTCGGACACTTCGACCTGCTGCACGCACTCGGTCAGGGTTCGTTCTCGCAGCTCGTGGTGGAGGGCACGGACTCGTCGACCGGTTCGGAGCTCGTCGGCGCGACCGTCCTCGGGGCCTGGGTCGTGGCCGCCCTCGTCGCGTGGCGGCTCCGACTCGCCCGACCGGGCGCGATCCACGCGGTCGTCGCGACCGCCCTCGTGCTCGGCCTGTTCTCGCTCAGCCGCATCTTCGGGACGGTCTGGTACTACCTCAGCCTCTGGATGGTCGGGACGGTCGCGCTCGCCCTGCTCGCAACGGCGTGGACCGCCTATGCGGCGCTCCGGTCGCGGGGCGTCGGGGGCGAGGGCCTGACCCGCGCCGTCGCCCGGACCGGGATCCTCGTGACCGCGGTCGCGCTCGCCGCGTTCACGGTGGAGTGCGCGACGTTCGATCCGCCCGAGGCGAGCCTGTCCGACCCGCTCGGCGTGCTCGTGGCCCGCACCGACCGCGCACTCGCGGCCGGTGTCGGCGGGGTTGACCCGGCCGATCGTTTCGTCGTCACCTGGAACGATGCGCACTACATCGGTTCGCAGGGCTACGGACTGGTCAATGAACTCGAGCGTCGCGGTTGGACCGTCGGCGTGCCGGACACCTGGCGCGTCCCGGTGACGCGCCAGCGGGTCCTCGACGCCCCGGACGCGACCCGTGAGCTGCGGTTCGCGAGTGGGCGGTACCTCGGCGGCCTCCTCGCGGCGGATCAGCCCGGCATCGAACTCGTGGCCCGACACGACCCCCGCACGCGCGCCGAGCGCGCCGAGTACGCACGGGACCGCCGCGAGCTCATCGCGTCGCTCGCGGCCCGAGGGCTCGACGAGCGGGTCCGGCAGGTCGACGAGACCCTCTTCACCGTGTCCCTCGAGCCGACGCTCACCGCACGGGAGAAGGTGCTCGTGGCCCGCATGCTGCGGCTCGGCCAACCCACCGGCGTGCTGCTCGTCCCGATCGGGTTCCGCAGGTGACGGCGACGACGGCGAGGCCGATCGCACCGGACCGGCCGCGTCGGTCGGTCACCACGTGGTTGTACGGGCACCGCGTCGAGGTCCTCGCCGCGCTCGTGGCCCTCGCACCGATCGTCGTCGCCGTCGTGCGGGGCATCGCGAACGACTACGTGCCGATCGGCGACGACGGGCTGATCCTGCTCCGCAGTCGTGACGTGCTCACGGAGAACCACCCGTGGCTCGGCACCTGGTCGTCGTCATCCCTGTCGCTCGGCGTCAACCTCAACAACCCGGGTCCGTTGCTGTTCGACCTCATGGCGCTGCCCACGAAGCTGCTCGGGGCCGGGCCGGGTCTCGCCATCGGCGTGGGGATCGTCAACGGAGCGTGCCTCGTCGGGGCGGCCGCCGTCGCGCACCGGATCGCCGGACGGCGCGGCTTCCTGCTCACCCTGCTCGTCGGTTCGGTGATCGTCTGGTCGATGGGCAGCGAACTGATCTTCGACGTGTGGCAACCGCACGTGCTCGTGCTCGTCTACCTGCTGCTCGCAGTCCTCGCATGGGCCGCAGGGGAGGGGCGGGTGTGGACGATCCCGGGGAGCGTGGCGCTCGTCTCGCTGCTCGTGCAGACCCACCTGTCCTACGTCTACCTCGCGCCGCTCACCCTCCTCGCCGGCGTCGCCATCCACCTCGTCCGGACCCGGGACCTCCGATCGATCCTGCGACCGGTGCTCTGGAGCGCGCCGCTCGCACTCGCGCTCTGGGCTCAGACGCTCTGGCAGCAGGTGCACGGTCCGGGTCCGAGCAACCTCGACCGTCTGGTCGACGCGGCCACGGGGAAGTACGGGTCGTCCGATGCGATCGGGTTCGGCCTCGCCGCCCGGCTCGTCGGTGCCGTGGTCGCGCTGCCGCCGTGGATCCTGCGGCCCTCGTTCGCCGACACGATCCCAGCGGTGCGGATCACCGATGCGGCGGGGGCACGGATCCCGGTGGAGGGGTTGCCGGGTCCGGTGGCGGCGGTCGTCGGGATCGTCGTGGTGCTCGGCCTGCTCGCCGCGGTCGTCCGGACGAGCCGTGGTGCCGATCGGCGCCCGACCCGGACCGCCGGGGTGCTCGCCATCGTGCTCGTGGTGGTCGGGCTCGGCGCGCTGACACTCATGCCGGTCGGCGCGATCGGCCTCGCGTCCCACCAGATGCGGTGGCTCTGGCCGATCGGCGCGATCGTGCTCCTCACCCTCCTGCTCGCGATCACCGATCGCGTCGCGACGTCGCCGGCGATCGTGCCCTCGATCCTCGGGGTGCTCGCCCTCGTGTGTGGGCTGAGCCTCCCGACCCACGTGGTCCCGGCCGGGCAGACGGCGGATCGCGACGCGACGCCGAGCGTTCGCCGCATGGTCGATCGTCTCGATGGCCTGCGCGGGAACGGTGTCCTGCTCTTCGATCCGTCGACGCTGCGGTTCGCCGAGCCCTACAGCGGTCCACTCCTCGCCGGGCTCGCCGAGGCGGGGATCCCGTTCGTGACCGCCGACGACGGCTTCGTGCACCAGCTCGGCGAGGGTCGTCGGTTCCGCTGCACGATCGCGACGGCCGCCGACTGCGGGGTCCGGGCGCGCATGGTCGTGGTGTCGGGGCCCGAGGCCGAGGCCGCGACCGCCGGGTCGCTCGCCCACGTCTACGTCGCCGGCATCACGCCGGCCGAGGCGAGCGAACTCGAGGCCCTCGAGGACGAACTGCGGTCGGCCGGCGTGCGCTTCGACGGGTACGGCGTGCCCCGTGCGGTGCCGGACGCACGGCGGGGTGCGGCCGACCGGTACCTCGAGCTCCAACGCGCCCGCGACATCGGATCCGTGGCCGTGGTGCTCACCCCGCTGCCATGAGCGACCCGGCGCCGACCCGGGGGGCCGGACGGATCGCGAGGCTCGCCACGTGGGCGCGGCGGAGGTGGCCCGAACTCGCGCTCGGGTCGATCGCGGCCCTCCCGATCGTCGCGGCGGCGGTGCGTGCGAT
>JALRDW010000103.1 GCA_023262065.1 Acidimicrobiia bacterium
CGCAGATGGTTTTCCTCGAGGAACTGCTGCACGTGTTTCGGGGCCGAGCCGCCGGCACCGGTTTCGTAGAGCCCACCGCCCTCGAGCAGGGGCACGATCGAGAGCATCTTGGCGCTCGTGCCGAGCTCCATGATCGGGAACAGGTCGGTGAGGTAGTCGCGCAGCACGTTGCCGGTGACCGAGATCGAGTTCAGACCCTTGCGGATCCGCCCGAGCGAGAAACGGCACGCATCCGCCGGGGCGAGGGTCTCCACCTGCACGCCGGTCAGGTCGTGGAGCGGCAGGTACTCGCGCACCTTGGCGAGCAGGGAGGCGTCGTGCGGGCGTGCCTCGTCGAGCCAGAACACGATCGGATCCCCGGTGGCCCGGGCCCGGGTGACCGCGAGCTTCACCCAGTCGCGCACCGCGGCGTCCTTGGTCTGGCACATGCGCCAGATGTCCCCGGACTCGACGACGTGCTCCATGAGGACGACGTCGTCGGTGTCGACGACCCGCATGGTCCCGTCGGTCGGCACCTCGAACGTCTTGTCGTGCGAGCCGTACTCCTCGGCCGCCTGCGCCATGAGACCGACGTTCGGTACCGAGCCCATCGTGGTCGGGTCGAAGGCGCCGTTGACCCGGCAGTCGTCGATGACCGCCTGGTACACCCCGGAGTAGCTGCGATCCGGGATGACGGCCTTGGTGTCCTGCTCCGCGCCGTCCCGGTTCCACATGTGGCCGGAGGTCCGGATCATCGCCGGCATCGAGGCATCGACGATGACGTCGCTCGGCACGTGGAGGTTGGTGATGCCGCGGTCGGAGTCGACCATCGCGAGCGCCGGACCCGCGGCGATGGCGGCGTCGATGGCGGCGAGTACGGCGTCGTGACGATCGGCCGGAAGGTCGCCGGCGGCCTCGATCACTGCGCCGAGTCCGTTGTTGGGGTCGGCCCCCACCGCGGCCAGGTCCTCCCCGAACTCGGCGAAGACGTCGGCGAAGAACACGCGGACCGCATGCCCGAAGAGGATCGGGTCCGACACCTTCATCATCGTGGCCTTGAGGTGGAGCGAGAACAGCACCTCCTGCTCGCGGGCGGAGGCGATCTGCTCGGCGAGGAAGGTGACGAGGGCCCGTCGGCTCATGAACGTCGAGTCGATGATCTCCCCGGCCTGCAGCGCCGTGCGGTCCTTGAGGATGGTGACGGTCCCATCGGTGCCGACGTGCTCGATACGGACCTCGGTGGCCTGCGGCACCGTCACGGACTGCTCGTTCCCGAAGAAGTCCCCGCCGGTCATGGACGCCACGTGGGTCCGGGAATCGGCGCTCCACGCGCCCATCGAGTGGGGGTGCGAGCGTGCGTAGGCCTTCACCGAGGCCGGGGCGCGTCGGTCCGAGTTGCCCTCGCGCAGCACCGGGTTCACGGCACTGCCCTTCACCCGGTCGTAGCGGGCCCTCGCGTCGCGCTCGGCGTCGCTCGTCGGGTCGTCCGGGTAGTCGGGGAGCGCGTACCCCTTGGCCTGGAGTTCGGCGATCGCGGCCTTCAGCTGCGGCATGGAGGCGCTGATGTTCGGGAGCTTGATGATGTTCGCCTCGGGCAGCAACGCGAGGCGGCCGAGCTCGGCGAGGTCATCGGACACGCGCTGGGCGTCGGCGAGGTGCTCGGGGAACTGGGCCAGGACCCGATTGGCGAGGGAGATGTTGCGAGTCTCGACCTCGACCCCGCACACCCCGGCATAGGCCTGGATGATCGGGAGGAACGAGTACGTGGCCAGCAGGGGGGCCTCGTCGGTGAGCGTGTAGACGATCGTCGCCTTGTCTGCGGTCATGCCTTCTCTTCCGCGCGGGTGCAGGGGGTGCCGGTGCCGGCCACGGGTCCGAGGCTACCCATCCGCCCGGCGCGGCCCCGCAGGGGAGGCACCCTCAGGTCGGGTCGACGCAGACCTTGCCGCAGTCCTTCGACTCCCGCAGCAGGCCGAGCGCGGCGTCGAGGTCGGTCAGCGGGAACCGGTGGGTGGTCAGCGCCGTGAGATCCCGGCGGGCCAGGAGATCCACCGCGTCCTCGAACCGCTCCGGGTACTCCATGGAGCCACGGACCGTGAACTGCTTCATGAGCAGGGTGAGGAAGCTCGTCGGGATGGGCGTGTAGTGCAGCGCGACGACCGCGAGCCGTCCGCCGGGCGCACCCCGTTCGATGATCGAGGTGAGGACCTCGGCCACACCGGTCGCCTCGATGAACGCGGAGGTCGCCGGGGTCGGACCGAACATGAACGGTGTCGTCCCGTGCAGGTCGGTGAGCGCCGCCCAGACGTCGTCCGCGGTCGGGTCGACTGCGGCGAGCGCGCCGAGGTCGGTGGCGAGGCGGCGCCGGGTCGCGCTCGGATCGATCGCGACGACGCGCTCGTTGCCCGCGTCGACGAGCGTCGCGATCGCGGCGAGTCCGATCGGTCCGCACCCGAACACCGCGACGCCGTCGTCGGGCCCCGCCTCGACCTGGGCCACCGCGTGCATCCCCACGCCGAGGGGCTCGGCGAACGCGGCGGCCTCCAGCGAGAGGCCATCGGGGATCCGGTACACGCCCCGTCGGTCGGCCTCGGTGACGAGGAGTCGGGGGGTGAGGCCGCCCTCCGGCGCTCCGTTGCCGATCCGGCCGAGTGCATCGGTGCCGGGCCGCACCACCACGCGGTCGCCGGCGGCGACGCTGCGCACCTCGGATCCGACCTCGTCGACGGTGCCGGAGACCTCGTGGCCGAGGCACATCGGCTCGGGTCCGGGCCCGGCGACGCCGCCCATGCGGATGTACGACAGGTCGCTCCCGCAGATGCCGCACGCGTGGACCCGGATGATCACGTCACACGGGCCGGCGACCGGGTCGGGCACCTCGTCGACCCGCACGTCGTCGGGTCCGTGGATGCGGGCCTGGAGCATCGATCCTCCGGATCGTCAGGGGAGCAGGTACCCGCCGTCGACGGCGAGCGTATGACCGGTGATGTAGGAGGCGGCCCCGCTCGCGAGGAAGAGCGCCGCCGGGGCCACCTCCCCCGGCGTGCCGAGGCGACCCATCGGGATGTGGGCGAGCTCGGCGTCGAGCAGCTCGGGGATTCCCGCCATCGGCGCGGTCATACGGGTGTCGATGACCCCGGGGGCGATCGCGTTCACGCGGATGCCGTCACCGACCCAGCGCGCGGCGAGGTTCCGGGTGAGGGCGACGAGGCCCGCCTTCGCCGATGCGTACCCGGGAACGATCGGCACGGCCCGGAACGCCGACATCGACACGACGTTCACCACGCTCGACCCGCCGGGGCGCGCGCCGGCGGCGAGGAGGTCGTGGCAGGCGGTGCTCATCCGCATCGGACCTGCGAGGTTCAGGGCCAGGGCGGCCTCGAAGCCGACGGGATCCCACTCGTCGCGACCGCCGGCGAACACGGCCCCGGCGTTGTTCACGAGCACGTCGAGGCGGGCGAGACGGCCGACGACCCGCTCCACGTCCCCGGGCGTGGCGAGGTCCAGCGAGTGGTAGGCGAACCGGTCGAGGTCGACCCCGTACTCGGCTGCGCCCGGTCGGGTCCCGGTGATGGCCACGGTCGCCCCCGCATCGGCGAACGCAGTCGCGATCGCGTGCCCGATGCCGGAGGTCCCGCCGGTCACGAGGACCTGCGCATCCGTGAAATCGAAGGTCGGACCGGTCACGGGGTCCCGCCCAACTTGGTGATGGAGCGGCGCAACCATGCCGCCTCCCAGAAGTTCCGGCTGTCCTCGAGCAGCACGCCGTGCGCGTCGATCGCGATCCGCCGCGCGTCCGCGTGGTCGGGGACGGCGGCGAGCACGAGATCCGTGAGGTGGATCGCCTCGACCGGCCGACCGGCGGCGACGTGGTCGGCTGCGGCGGCGATGAGGGTGTCGGCGCCGGCCGCCCGCACGACATCGGGTGCGACGCTCGTGGCGGGGACCGCGTAGAGCTCGGTGGTCGAGCGGTGGTGGAACCAGCCCGCGTAGTGCTCCCAGATCGCGCGCACGTTCCACGCGGTCCGCCCGTACCCCTCGCCGATGTCGAGGGCGGGCGGTGTGGTGATCTCGCGCATGAGGGTATGCACATCGCGCCCCTCGTTCATCCCGTCGACCGTCCGGTCGTGGACCCAGACCATGGCGTCGCGCATCGCCGTGATCTCCTCGGCGATGCGGTCCTCACCGTCGATCGGGTCGAAGTGGCCGGTGATGAGTCGCGCCGGCCGGAGCGCGAGCACGCGGTCGAGCGACGCGATGTAGGCGAGCGCATCCCGGTAGCGATCACCCCGGATCGTGACGAGGTTGGGGACGTGTCCGAACAGGGGACCGAACAGGTTGCCGGTGAAGGCGGTCCGGTCCTCGGGCGACCAGATGACCATGGAGTCGGTGGTCTCGCCACCCGGGACCGAGATGAGCGTGAGCCGCCGGCCGCCGATCAGGAGGTCCGTCGTGTCGGTGAAGGTCCGGGTCGGCTCGGGTCGGGACTGCGCCACGGCTCCGGCACCCAGCGTGCGTGCGTGCTCCATGGCGGCGACGATCGCGTCGATCCACGCGAAGGCGGCGTTGCGGGAGCGGAACGTCTCGAGTCGCTCGTTGTCGGCGCGCCAGATGGCGTGGTCCGCCTGCATGACGACCTCGGTGCTCCGATCCCGGAAGGTGTCGACGCCGCCGACGTGGTCGTAGTGGCCCTGCGTCAGCAGGATGGTGTGGGTCGGGCTCGGGTCGACCGCGTCGTACGCGCGTCGGTGCAGCGGACCCTCGAACCCCATGCCGGTGTTCACGACGATGCGACCTTCGTCGGTGGCGAGCAGGTACGAGTTGGAGAGGCCGCTCGACATCCAGACCCCGTCGGCGATGGGACGGGCCGGGGAGCCGTCGGCCGGGGCCATCGCGTCGGCGCCGGGACGCTCACGGTGGATGCCGGGCATCACGTCACCTCCGGACGGATCTGGGGGAAGGCCTCGTAGTAGAAGGCGAAGCGGTCGCGCAGGTCGGCGGGATCGAGTCCGAAGTCGCCGCGCAGGTCGTACACGATGCGACCATCCTTGCCCCGGGGGTTGCCCGCGACGTAGTCGGCGAGGCGGGCCCGGGCATCGTCGGTCACCTCGAGGCCGGCGGTGGCGAGGATGCGTTCGGCCATCGCGAGGTCGTCGCGCATGAACTCGTGGAACTCGACGTCGACGCGCTGTGCGCTCGGGATGATGTGGGCGTCCCGCACTGCGGCGCGCAGCAGCGACTCGATGCGGTCGACCCAGTAGGCGGCGAGACCGTCGGCGTCGATCTCCACCCGCCGGTTGCGGTCGCCGTAGGCCAGCATCGTGATCGCCGACTGGAGCACCGCGACCGGGTCCCGCAGCGTGAACGCGATCGTGGCGTCCGGGAACGTGTCCATGAGCGGGCCGATCCACTCGAGGTGCTGGGGCGTCTTGAGCACCCACCGTCGAGGGCCGCGGAGGTGCGACAGGACCTGCAGTTCCCGGCGGAGGAACGCGTAGTGCCGGCACTGGTCCAGACCGAGGTAATGGTCGCGCCAGGCCGGGACCCTTGCCTGCCACTCCATCGAGTAGCCGCACAGGTCGAGGTCGACGAGTTCGCAGTCCTCCTCGATCGACCACGGGGGTCGGTCGTGCATGAGGGCCGTGAGCGGGGACACCCGGTTCGTCGCCTCCCACTGGCGCAACGAGCGCACGTAGCGCGGGTCGACCCCGTCGGGCCCGGGCCCGTCGCCCATGACGGGGATCGGTTCGGCGACCTCCCACCACGGCATGGATCGCAGGCGCCGGTCGGTCGCCAACAGGTTCACGAGGTGGGTGGTGCCCGAGCGGGGGAGTCCGACGACGATGATCGGCGGCTCGAGCTCGACCTCGAGGCTCTCCGGGTTCCGGCGGGTGAAGTCCTCGAAGCGCAGTCGGGCGCGCAGCAGGCCGAGCAGGCGCTCGCGGACGATCCAGCGACCGAGCCCGGTCAGGCCGGTGTCGGCCTCGACCGCCGCCACCATCGCCTCGAGGCGGTCGAGGAGCGTCGGGTCACCGAGGTCGTCGAGGCCGGTGTCCCGCCGGGCGCGTGCGACGAGCGCGTCGGGCGAGAGGTCGACCTCCATCGCCCGGGCCATGTCGTGGAACGCCTGCTCCTCGGCGTCGCGCCGGGGCTCGCGCAGATCGTCGATGCGGACCTCGCGCACTGGCCCTTCCCCCGGTTCGGACGCATCGGATACGACGGGACCACTATTGCCGACGCGCGGCCGGCACCGCTACCGTCCCCGCTCGTGGGTCCGGTCGCAGGTTTCGCTCGTCGC
>JALRDW010000210.1 GCA_023262065.1 Acidimicrobiia bacterium
CCCGGGGTGGAGCTGCGCATCGTCGATGACGAGGGCACGGTCCTGGACTGGGACGGCGAGTCGGTCGGCGAGATCCAGGTGCGCGGGCCCTGGATCACTGGTTCGTACTACCTCGACGACTCGACCGAGAAGTTCGACGACGGCTGGCTGCGCACCGGTGACGTCGCCCACGTGAACCGTCTGGGCTTCGTGCAGATCACCGATCGCTCCAAGGACGTCATCAAGAGCGGAGGCGAGTGGATCTCCTCGGTCGAGCTCGAGAACGCGATCATGGCCCACCCGGCGGTGCGGGAGGCCGCCGTCGTCGCGGTGCCCGACCCGCGCTGGGACGAGCGCCCGCTCGCCTGCGTGGTGCTCGAGGAGGGCGCCGCCGTCGATGCCGCGGCGCTGCGGGAGTTCCTCGGCGGGTCGGTGGCCAAGTGGCAGCTGCCGGAGCGGTGGGCGTTCATCGCCGAGGTGCCCAAGACCAGTGTGGGCAAGTTCGACAAGAAGGTGCTGCGGGCGCGCTACGCCGACGGGGCCCTCGAGGTCGTGACGCTCTAGTCGGAGCCCGGCCGATCAGGTCTCGAGGTCGAGCACGGCGTCCGCGATCGCTCCGAGGTGCGCCGTCGGGTCGCCCCCGGGATCGCCGGAGGCCGCCATCGGCACGACGACCAGCTTCGAGAACCCGACGGCGACGAACTCCTCGCAGCGGGACCGGAGCGCGTCGAGCCCGATCGGGATGAGGACGCGCGGGTCGACGTCCGGGTTGCGCGCCGCCAACACGGGGAGCAGTGCCTCGGGCAGGGCCGCCTCGGCGGTGAAGACCATCGCGCCGTAGTGCTCCGGGTCCACCGTCCGGCCGTGCTCGGCCGCGCTGTCCTCGATCACCACGCGCCCCGCCGCGCACTCCTCGGGCATCGCGAACGACGCGAGCCAGCCGTCGCCGAGTCGCCCGACCCGGCGCAGCTCGGAGCGCGCCCGTCCGCCGAACCAGATGTCGGGGGGTCGCTGCACCGGGTGCGGGCGCACCCGGAGGTCCGTGTAGGAGTGGTACGCACCCGCATGGGTCACCGCGTCCTCGGTCCAGATGCGGCGCAGCAGGGTGACGACCTCGTCGAAGCGTGGTCCGCGCTCCTCCCGGGTGACGCCGAAGGCCTGCTGCTCGCGCGGGTCGACACCCCCGAGTCCGAACCCGGGGAGGAACCGCCCACCCGACAGGACGTCGAGCGAGGCGAGGGACTGGGCGAGGAGCGCCGGGTTCCGACCGGGGATCACCTGCACGCTCGTCCCGAGCTTCATCCGTGTGGTGCGGCCGGCGGCGACCGCGAGGCCGACGATCGGATCCGGGTTCGGGCCCGACACCCGCTCGGACAGCCACAGCGAGTCGAAGCCGAGGTCCTCGAGCGCGTCGACGGTCGCCCCGAACGCGCCGGCGTCGGCCGGCAGGCCGGCCGCGGGCATGAACCCGATGCGGACCTTCACCGACGACGCCCGATCAGGTGGCGGGCCGGAGGTCGGCGAAGCGGCCGAGCTCGCGTCGGGCGATCTGCATGAGGTGGACGTCGTCCGGGCCGTCGACGAGGTGCAGGGTTCGGGCGTGCGCGTACATGTCGGCCAACGGCCAGTCGCCCGACACGCCCGCCCCGCCGAACACCTGGATCGCCCGGTCGATGACGTCGGTGGCGGCTCGGGCCGCCACGACCTTGATCGCCGAGATCTCGGTCTGCGCGCCCTTCACGCCGACGGTGTCCATGAGCCACGCGGCCTTGAGGGTGAGGAGGCGCGCCTGCTCGATCTGGAGCCGGCTCTCGGCGATGCGTTCGCGCACCACCCCCTGGTCGGCCAGCGGCTTGCCGAACGCGACCCGCATCTGGGCCCGCATGGTCATGAGCTCGATCGCGTGCTCGGCGAGCCCGATCGCGCGCATGCAGTGGTGGATGCGTCCGGGTCCGAGACGGGCCTGGGCGATCGCGAAGCCCATGCCCTCGGCGCCGATCATGTTCGAGGCCGGCACCCGGACATCCTCGAACAGCGTCTCGGCGTGGCCGGGTCCGGCGTCGTGGCCGAACACCGTCAGCCCACGCCGCACCTGCACGCCGGGGGTGTCCATGGGCACGAGGATCATCGAGTGACGACGGTGCTTGTCGGCCTCCGGATCGGAGACCCCCATGAGGATCGCGACCCGGCAGCGCGGGGAGAGGGCGCCCGAGGTCCACCACTTGTGCGCATTGATCACGTAGTGGTCGCCGTCGCGCTCGATGCGGCTCTGGATGTTCGTGGCGTCGGAGGACGCGACCCAGGGCTCGGTCATCGCGAAGCAGGACCGGATCTCGCCGTCGAGGAGGGGCAGGAGCCACTGCTCCTGCTGCTCGGGCGTCCCGAACTCGGCGAGGACCTCCATGTTGCCGGTGTCCGGCGCAGCGCAGTTCGTCGCCTCGGAGGTGAGGAACGAGCGACCCATGATCTCGGCGAGGGGCGCGTACTCGGTGTTCGTGAGCCCGGCCCCCCACCGCTCGTTCGGGAGGAAGAGGTTCCAGAGGCCCCGGGCCCGCGCCTCGACCTTGAGCTCCTCCATGATCGGCGGGTGGAACCTGGGATCGCCGGACTCCTCGAACTGCTGCCAGTAGATCGGCGTCGCCGGCGTGATCCGCTCGTCGACGAACGCCTGGAGGCGCGCCTGCAGATCCTCGGCCCTCGGGCTCATCGAGAAGTCCATCGTTCCCTCTCCGGCCCGTCCGCGGGTGGGGGACGGCGCCTCGCGCACCCTAGCGCCGGGTCGCGCGCGCCCACCCGTACGATGGGCGACCGTGACGTTCATCACGCGGGTCGTGCCGCTGGTCGTCGGTTGGTTCGGCGCGTGGTGGCTGCTGTGGCGCCTCCCCGTGCCCCGACCGCTCGCGCCCGACGCCGATCCGGCGCTCGGCGATGTCGCCGTGGTCGTCCCGGCCCGCGACGAGGCGGCGAACCTCCCGTTCCTGCTGGCCTCGCTCGGCGCGGCCCGGGACGCCGGTGCGGTGGTGGTCGTCGTCGATGACCACTCGACCGACGGGACCGCTGAGGTCGCGCGGGACGCGGGTGTGTCGGTGATCGCCGCGCCGGCGCTGCCGGAGGGCTGGGCGGGCAAGCCGCACGCGTGTGCGCACGGTGCGGCCGCGACCGATCGCCCCACCCTCGTGTTCCTCGACGCCGACACGACGCTCGAGCCGGACGGCCTGGCGCGGATCGTCGCGGAGCAGCGGACCCGCGGTGGCCTGCTCTCGGTCCAGCCGTACCACCGCACCGAACTGCCGCACGAGCGCCTCGCCGCGCTGTTCAACCTCGTGGGCGTGATGGGCGTCGGTTGCGCGACGGCACCGCCCCGGGTGCGGATCGCCGGGGCGTTCGGCCCGTGCCTCGTGACCTCGCGGGCCGACTACGAGGCGCTCGGCGGCCACGGCGCGGTGCGCGGCGCGGTGCTCGAGGACATCGCGCTCGGCGAGCTCTACCGCCGGTCCGGTCTCCCGGTCGGCGCGCTCGGCGGGCGCGGCGCGATCTCGTTCCGCATGTACCCCCAGGGGATGCGCCAACTCGTCGAGGGGTTCACGAAGAACTTCGCGGGCGGGGCCGGTGCGATCCCGGCCTGGCGCACGTTCCTCGTCTTCCTGTGGATCACGGGCCTGCTGGTCGCCGGGTGGATGCTGCCGATCCAGGCGCTCGGGTGGTGGATGGGGGGTACGACGCCGGGTGCGCTCGCCTACGCGGCGTACCTCGCCTACGCGCTGCAACTCGTCGTGCTGCTGCGGCGGGTGGGTCGGTTCGGACCGTGGACGCCGTGGACGTTCCCCCTGCTCGTGGTCGGGTTCCTGGGGATCTTCGTGCGCTCCCTGGTGCACTCGGTCCGCGGGCGCACGACCTGGCGCGGCCGCAGCATCGCGACGCGGGGCGCGTGATGGTCGTCGCGCTCGCCCTCCCGCTCGTGGCCATGCCGAAGTGGGCCCAGGCCGTGTTCTGCGTCATCGTGTGGTTCGGCGCGAGTGCCGGGTTCGGTTACCTGGGGCACCGACTGCCGCTCGAACGCTTCGATCACGACACCTGGTGGTCGCGGTTGCGAGGGCGTGAGATCGGCGGCCGGCGCTACGAGCGCCTCGGGATCAAGCGGTGGAAGGACCGCCTGCCGGAGGCGGGTGCGCTCTACGCCGGCGGCTTCTCGAAGCGGGACCTGCGGGCCCACGACCGCGACCACCTCGTGCGCTTCGCGGCTGAGACCCGACGGGCCGAGGCGGTGCACTGGTGGATCCTCGCCACGGTGCTCGTGTTCCCGTTCTTCGTGGTCTGGTACGCGTGCATCCCGAACCTGATGTACGCGGTCGCCGCGAACGTGCCGTTCATCGCGATCCAGCGGTACAACCGGGCTCGACTCGAGCGCATCATCGGCCGACTCGACGCCCGTTCGGCCTGATCGGTGTGGGCCCGCGGCGGGCCGGTGTCACGCCGTTGCGACGATCAGGCGGTGGGCATCGGGTGGGATGCGCCGTCCGGGGTGTGGAGGGTGATGCCCTTCGGTGCGGTCGGGGCCGGGGCCTGCGCCGTGAGCAGTTCGAGCGCCTCGGCGTGATCGGCGGCCGTGAACCGGCGCGTCGTGGTGCACCACTCCACGAGGATGTGGTTCGGGTCCAGGCAGTAGATCGACGTGCACCAGCCGTGGTCGACCTCCAGGCAGGCCTGCCCGGCGGCGAGCCAGCGGTCGCGACGGTGTGCGAGGTCGTCGAGCGTGGGCGCGTCGAACGCGAGGTGGTTCGTCCACTCCGGGAGACCGAGGGCGCGGCTGATGGACGGGTCGAGGTCGGCCGGCACGGTGTCGTCGTGCAGGTCCCACAGGGCGAACATCCCGCCCCCCGGGATCTCGTAGAACACGTGGCGGGCCCAGCCGGTGCCGCCCTCGTACGGCCCGACCTCGACCTTCACGAGCGTGAATCCCATCGCCTCCGTGTAGAAGCGGTGCGAGGCGTCGAGATCGGTGGTGACGATGGCGAGGTGGTGGACCGGCATGGGGACGGAGCCTACGGCCCGGGTCCGGGCCCCGTCACGTGTCACATCCCCGACTGCGGGCCGGGCCCGGGCGACGGGCGTACCCTCAACGGGTGACCTCCCCCGAGATGCCCATCGACGAGACGACCGTCGGCGACGACCCGTACGCGGTCGTCACCCGGTGGTGGGACGCGGCCAAGGCGGCGACCGGCGACATCGAGCGGACGAGTCCGATGTCGGTCGCGTCGGTGGACGCCTCGGGGCGGCCGTCGGTCCGGGTCGTGCTGCTGCGCGGACTCGACGAGCGCGGTTTCGTCTTCTACACGAACTACGACGGGCGCAAGGGTCGGGAACTGCCGCCGGGGGCGCCGGCCGCGATCACGATCCACTGGCCCGATCTCGGCGCGCAGGTGCGGGCCGAGGGCACCGTCGAGCGGGTGAGCGCCGAGGAGTCCGACGCGTACTTCGCGGCCCGGCCGCGCGGCCATCGCATCGGCGCATGGGTCTCGCCCCAGAGCGAGGTGATCCCTGACCGCGGGTTCCTCGAGGCCCGGGAACGCGAGCTCACCGAGCGCTTCGAGGGCGCGGATGTCCCACGGCCCGAGCATTGGGGCGGGATCCGGCTGCGCCCCGACGTGATCGAGGTGTGGGGCAACCGCCACGACCGCATCCACGACCGGTTCCGGTTCACCGCCGATCCGGGCTCACCCACCGGGTGGCGGCGGGAGCGCCTCGCCCCGTGATCGACGCCGCGGTCAGTCGACCGCCGGCACCTCGAGCTCCACGGTCCGGGTCCCGTGGCTGCGCGCCCACGCGGCCACCTCGACGAACGCCGCGATGACGAGGATGTTGCCGATGACCAGCATCCAGACGAGCAGTGCGAAGAAGGTCCCCACCGAGCCGTAGATCGCCGACGAGTTCGCGACGAGGCCGGTGAGCACCTCGGCCCCGAGCAGGCGGGCGGCCGTGAGGCCGATGGCGCCGACCACCGCACCGGGCAGCATGGCCCGGGTCGGGATACGGCGGGCCGGCAGGGTGCGCGCCGTGATGAGGACGAGGGCCAGATCCGAGAGGAGGCCGGCGACGATCGCGACGCTCCAGTGCAGCTCGCGCGCCGCGACGAACCCCGTCGTCGACACCGCGAGCAGGATGAACGCGCCGCTCGCGAGCATCCAGACCAGCCCGCGGGCGCGACCGCGCAGCCCGCCGCCCGGGATCGACCACGCGGCGTTCCATGCGGACGTGATGGCTGCGGCGAGTCCCGTGCCGGTCCAGACGAGGCCGGCGAGGCCGACGACGGTGGTCACGGCCCGGCTCGACTGCGCCCGCTCCACCGCCCGGGTCACGGCCCGGGCCGCGTCGCCGTTGAGGCCGAGGGTGTCGATGATCCAGTCGGCGACGTCGCGACCGGACGCGTCGAGGAACCCGGTGCACGCCACGGCGAGCACGAGGATGGCGAAGAGCGCGAGGTACCCGCGGCACGCGATCGCAGCGGCGAGGTTCGATCCGCTCCCGGCGGCGAACCGGCGCTGCACGTCGCGGATCAGTCCCCACGCATCACCGGATCGCTCCGTCATGGCTGGGCCCGCCGTCGCTCGGGTGGCTCGCCGGCGCGCACCCGTCCGGTGGCCCGGACGCGGCGGACGGTCCGGGAGGTGACACCGGGTGCGGAGCGGGGCGCGGCGGGTGCGGGCACGGCGCGTATCCTCGCACGGTGACCTCCCTCGCCGTCGCCCTCCTCGTCGTCACCGGCGTGATTGCGGTCGTCGACTGGTGGGCCGTCTCGGTGGGCGCGCGCCGGGTCGAGTACGTCGCGAAGCCGCTGACCATGGTGGCGCTCATCGGGGTCGCCCTGACCCTCGACGCGACCTCGGCGGCCCAGCGATGGTGGTTCGTCGCGGCACTCGTGCTGTCGCTGGCCGGTGATGTGTTCCTCATGCTGCCGAGCGATCGCTTCGTGCCGGGCCTGGCCTCGTTCCTGCTCGCCCACGTCGCCTACGTCGTCGGCTTCCTCATCGTGAGCCCGGGTGAGCCGGCGCCGGTCGTCACCACGCTGCTCGTCGTGGTGGTGAGTGCGATGCTCTGGAACCGGCTCCGTACCGGCATGCGGACGAACGGCCAGGGTGCATACCTCGGGCCCGTCACCGCGTACGTCATCGTCATCGCGGCGATGGTCGCGAGCGCGCTGGCGAGTGGTGACTGGGTCGCGGTGCTCGGCGCGCTGCTCTTCATGACCTCCGACTCGATCATCGGCGAGACGCGCTTCGTGGGACCGTGGCGCTACGAACGCATCGCGATCATGACCACCTACCACCTCGGACAGGCCCTGCTGGTGCTGTCCCTCCTCGGGTAGGGACCGTGCGCCGCTCGATCGACGACGCCCGCGACGACCACCCCGTCGATGAGGAGCGCCCGGCCGTGTCCTGGATGGTCGGACTGTCCGACGATCCCGAGGCCTCCGACGACGGCTCGCCGCGGGTCAGCCTCACCCTCGAGGAGGAGGGGCGGGCCGGGTTCGGCATCGTGGCCCAGCTCGCCCCGGACACCGCGCGGCGTCTGCGCGCCGCGGTGGCGGCCGCCCTGCGGGAGATCGGCGAGGCCCCGGGCGACTGAGCCCCGCGCTGCGTCGGCGGTCCCGGGCCCGACGCGACGACGCCGGCGTCACCCGAGGGCGACGCCGGCGCGTGCGAGGAACACCCGTGGGTCGGTCAGACGATGACGGAGGTCTCGCGGTACTGCGCGATCTGGTGCACGCCGATCATCGGGATGCCGTGCTCGGCCGCGAACATCTCGAGGAACGGGATGCGCGCCGGGGAGCCGTCGTCGTGGAGCACCTCGCAGATGACCGCGACGCCCTGGAGGCCGGCCAGGCGGCACAGGTCGACCGAGGCCTCGGTGTGGCCGCCGCGCTCGAGCACCCCGCCGGGCTTCGCCCGCAGCGGGAACACGTGGCCCGGGCGGATGAAGTCCGCCGCCTTGGAGGACGGGTCGAGGAACTTCTGCACGGTGAGGGCGCGGTCGTGCGCGCCGATCCCGGAGCCCGCATCGACGTGGTCGATCGACACGGTGAAGGCGGTGTCGCATCCGGCCTGCCCCGGCGGGATCATCGGGCCGACCTCGAGACGCTCGAGGTACTCCGGCGCCGAGGGCATGCACACGAGGCCGCGGGCGAACTTCAGCATGAAGTTGATGGCCTCGCCGGTGACGAACTCGGCTGCGATCGTGAGGTCGCCCTCGTTCTCGCGGTCCTCGTCGTCGGCGACCAGGACCATCTCGCCGCGCCGGATGCGCTCGAGTGCGTCCTCGATGGATGCGAACCTGTTGCTCACGGTGCTCCTCAGCTGGTTGGTACGGCGGCTCACGCCGCGGTGGGAAGGGTCACGACCATTCGGCACCCGTGCGGCTCCCGCCGCTCGGGGTGGATCTCGCCTCCGTGCAGATCGACGATCCACCGGGCGATGGCGAGGCCGAGGCCGGCCCCTCCCGCCTGGGACGATCGGGCCGCGTCGGCACGGTAGAAGCGTTCGAAGACCCGCGACGCATCGGCCTCGGGGATCCCGGGGCCCTCGTCGGCGACCTCGATGACGACGCCCTCGCCGCCCCGGCGGGCCCGCACCTCGACGGTGCCCCCGGCCGGGGAGTGGCGCACGGCGTTCTCGAGCAGGTTGGCGACCACCTGGTGGACCCGTTCGGGATCCCCGTCGGCGGTGAGGCCGGGGTCGTCGAGGACCACCTCGACGGCGACGTCGGTGCTCTGGAGGGACTGCTCCCGCACCGCGTGGGCCAGGAGGGGGGCGACGGCGAACTCGTGGCGGTCCAGCGGGACCGTCCCGGCCTCGAGGCGGGAGAGGTCGAGCAACTGGGTGACGAGCCGACCCAGGCGCTCGGTCTGGAGGAGCATCGTGCCGAGGATCTCGGGGTCCGGCTCCTCGATGCCGTCGACGAGGTTCTCGAGGCGGGCCTGCAGCGCGGTGATGGGGGTGCGCAGCTCGTGGCTGACGTTGGCCACGAGATCCCGGCGGAGCCGGTCGGTCTCGGCGAGCTCAGCCGCCATGTGGTTGAAGGCCCGGGCGAGCCGACCGACCTCGTCCATCGAGGTCGCGGTCACGCGACGGGAGTAGTCGCCCCGGGCCATCGCGTCGGCGGCGGTAGCCATCTCGCGCAGCGGGGACGTGACCCCGCGGGCGAGGAAGCGCACGCAGAACACGGCGGTGGTGCCGGCGAGCACCGCGCTCGCGCTCGGCCACAGGCCGACCTTCGTGCCGCCCCAGAAGACGACGATCGTGACGCCGACCGCCGCCAGCAGCAGCGTCGCGAACTTGAACTTCAGGGTGGGGACCGGGTCGAGCGGACGCTCGGGCACGGTGCGGAGCGCCTCGGGGACGCCGGCCGGGAGTCGACGCCTCATGGCGTGCCACTCGTCGCGGCGTACCCGACCCCGTGCACGGTCCGGATGCTGTCGGCGCCCAACTTCCGGCGCAGGGCCCGGATGTGGGAGTCGACGGTGCGCTCGCCGGAGGCGACCTCGTAGCCCCAGACCGTGGCCAGCAGCTCCTCGCGGGTGAACACCCGCTCCGGCGCCACGGCGAAGGAGTACGCGAGGTCGAACTCGGTGGGGGTGAGGTGCACCTCGGTGTCGCCGAGGGTCGCTCGCCGGGTGGTGGGGTCGAGGCGAGCGGTGCCGAGCGCGCGCACCTCGCCCGTCGATCCGCTCGTGGCGCGCTGGCGGTCGACCCGCCGCAGCATCGCCTGCACGCGGGCGACGAGCTCCCGCGTGCTGAACGGCTTGGTCATGTAGTCGTCAGCACCGGTCTCGAGGCCGAGCAGGAGGTCGGCCTCCGAATCGCGCGCGGTGAGCATGATGACGGGCACCGGCCGCTCGGCCTGGATCCGTCGGCACACCTCGAGTCCGTCGAGGCCCGGGAGCATGAGGTCGAGGACGACGATGTCGGGGTGGAGTCGTTCGCACGCCGCGACCCCGCCGGGACCGTCGGTCGCGATCTCGACCACGAAGCCCTCGGACCGGAGCCGGGCGGCCAGTGCGCTGGCGATGGGTGCCTCGTCCTCGACGACGAGGACGGTGCGTCCGGTCTGCGGGAGCACGGCGGCGGCCTCCATGCGGGGCATCGTACGGACGGGGCGCGCGGGGCCGGGGTTCCGGCGTGTGGAGATTCTGTGGAGGCCCGGTCGACTGCGCCGGACCCGGCCCCGCACCACGGAGCGTGACCCGGCCGACCCGTAGGATCACCCGCCATGACCGATGTGACCCCCGACGCCGACCCCGCCCCGATGGACCTGACCGACGAGGAGTGGCGGGCCCGCCTCACCCCCGAGCAGTACGCCGTGCTGCGGCAGCAGGGCACCGAGCGGGCGTTCACGGGCGAGTACTGGAACGAGCACCGCGACGGCACCTACCGGTGTGCCGGCTGCGGGGCCGAGCTCTTCGCGTCGGGCACGAAGTTCGACTCCGGCACGGGCTGGCCCTCGTTCGATGCGCCGGTGGCGGACGGGGCGGTGACGCTCCACCCGGACCGTTCGCACGGCATGGTCCGCACCGAGGTCCGGTGCGGGCGCTGCGGCGGCCACCTCGGGCACGTGTTCCCCGACGGGCCGCGGGCCACGACGGGCCAGCGGTTCTGCATGAACTCCTGCTCGTTGTCCTTCGAGCCGCGGGACTGAGTGCTACCGGCGACGGCGTCGGCGCGAGTCGGCGGCGACGGCGGCGACGACCTTGAGCGCCGGGATGCCGGTCACCCCGCCGCCGCCGTGCGTGGCCGACGAGGCCTGGTACAGCCCCCGGATCGGGGTGCGGTGATCGGCGTACCCCGGCGCCGGACGCAGGTGGAACAACTGCGACGGTGAGAGTTCGCCGTGGAAGATGTTGCCGCCGATGAGGCCGTAGGTGTGCTCCATCTCGTACGGACCGATCACCTGTCGGTGGAGGATCGAGTCCCGGAAGCCCGGTGCGACGGCCTCGAGCCGGTCCACGATGCGGTCGGCGTACGCGTCGAGTTCGGCGCGGTGCGGGTCGGCGTGCCAGGTGTGGGGTACCCACTGGGTGAACATCGACACCACGTGGTGGCCCTCGGGTGCGAGCGAGCGGTCGAAGACCGACGGGATGCAGATGTCGGCGAAGGGTGCGTGGGCGGGTCGGTCGGCGACGGCGTCCTGGAACGCCTGCTCGACGTGGTCGAGGCTCGGGGCGAGCACGATCGTGCCGCCGTGGACCTCGGGGTCGAATCCGGGCGCCGCGGTGAACTCGGGCAGTCGGTCGACGGCGAGGTTCACCTTCACGGTGCCGCTGCGACTGCGCCAGCGTCGGATGTCATCGAGGAAGTCCTCGGGCAGGTCGCGCGCGTCGAGGTGACGGAGGAACGTGATCTGGGGGTGGGTCGTGGCGATGACGACGTCGGCCCGCAGCTCGGTGCCGTCGGCGAGGGCGACGCCGGTCGCCCGGCCCCGGTGCACGAGGATGCGTGCGACCTCGGCTCCCGTGCGAACGGTCGCGCCGAACGAGACGGCCGCATCGCGCAGCGCACGGGTGACTGCGCCCATGCCGCCCTCGGGGAAGCCCCACGCTCCGAGCTTCCCGTCCCCGACGTCACCGACCTTGTGGTGGGCCATCACGTACGCCGTGCCCGCGCTGCGTGGACCGGCCCAGGTGCCGATCACGCCGCTCACCGAGAGCACGCCGCGCAGCGCGTCGGACTCGAAGCGGTCCTCGACGATGTCGGCGATGCTCATGGTGAGGATGCGGGTCGCGTCGGCCACCTGCCGGCTCGTCAACGAACGCAGGGACCAGGCGAGGCGGGCCTGATCGAGGAGATCACCCGGCCGGTGCGACCCGAGGTCGGGCGCGTCGGCCCCGAGGAGCGGGCCGAGCACGTCGGCGAGGCCGCCGAGCCACGCGTCGTACCGCTCGTACTCGTCGGCGTCCCGCCGGCTGAACCGCGAGATCTCGGCGTGGCGCGCCGCCGGGTCGTCGGGCAGGCGCAACGCCCGACCGTCGGGGGTGGGCGCGAAGTACGGACCCTGCGGGAAGATGCGGTACCCGTGCCG
>JALRDW010000219.1 GCA_023262065.1 Acidimicrobiia bacterium
GGTCAGGGTGCTCGAGGACCGCCGTTGGTACCCGCTCTCGGACCGCGTCTCGGTGTGCTCGGTCGCCGACTGGAACCAGGACGCCATCCTCCTCGTCGACGTCGACGGGGTGCTGGTGGCCGATGTCAACGACGCCAGCGACCGGGGGTGGGGTCGGTTCGTCCGCCGCACCGCCGCGCGCTACGACACGTCGTTCCTCCTGGCGCTGTCGGGGTACGGCGATGCCGACATGATCAACTTCTTCCGCCCGGACGGTGAGCGCATCCCGCCGCTGGCCGCGCGGCGGGACCCCCCCGGCGCGGCGATCGTTCGCCGCATGGATGCCCTCGGGATGACGCACTTCGTCCCGTTCGCCTCCCACCACCAGTACGAGCGCACCGACTCCGCGTGGGCGAACGAGTACACGACGCCGATCGAGGACCACGCGATCGGATTCGAGGCGGACAACCGGACCTTCGTCCCCCCGTTCATGCGGTACGACCGATCGACCGGCGAGATCTCGCACCTCGCGCCTGCGTCCCGCCGGGGCGAGATGCACGAGCCAGCCGAGTTCGGCGACGACTGGACCGAGGAACCCGACGAGGACGACGTCCGGGCCATCTCCGAGTACTTCTCGGGCATCGCGACGCTCGAGCACGTGGTGGACGAGGTGACGGTGTGCATCGGCAGCACTCGGATCGAGGTTCGGATCGGGCAGGGGACGGAGCGCGGCGTCCGGTTCGATGCCCCGCGTCGTTCCTTCGTCGACGCGGTCCGGTGGCGGATCTTCGACGACCTCCTCATCGGCAACTTCATGCGGACGACGCTGACCGGCGACTGGACACCCGCGGACTTCGGTCGCGAGTTCACGCCACGGCTCGCGAAGTACGCGGACAACGGGTTGGCCCGGACGGAGGCCGAACTGCGCGCGTACATGCGGGACTACGAGTCGCGAGCCCGGACCGACGTCGTCCGCTGGAAGATCGAGCGGGCGACCCGCAGCGGGATGACCCGAACGGCCCGGGCGCTGCGCCGCCGGGTCCGCGGCGGTTCGGTCGTCCAACGGATGGGCTCCCGTGCCTACCGGCGGGTCCGCGGCCGCTGACCCCGGACTCAGAGCCCGAGCAGTCGGGTGGCGTTGCCGAGCAGCACCTTCTCGGTCACCGCGTCGGGCATGTCGAGCGTGGCCCACGCGCCGAGCCACTGCTCGTGCGTGAGGAACGGGTAGTCGGTCCCGAACAGCACGCGGTCCTGCAGACGACCGCGGATCTCGCGCACGAGCTCGGGGGCGAACCGTTTCGGCGACCACCCGGACAGATCGATCCAGGTGTTCGGCTTGTGCGCGAGCACGGCGAGCTGCTCGTCCTGCCACGGCCAGGCCGGATGGGCCATCACGATCTGCAGGTCCGGGAAGTCGAGCGCCATCCGGTCGATGAGCATCGGGTTCGAGAGGCCGAGCGCGACCCCACCTCCACCGGGCATCCCCGCTCCGAGTCCGGTCGTGCCGGTGTGGATGAGGACCGGGATGCCGAGCGACTGCGCGGTCTCCCAGATCGGGGCGAGCGCGCGATCGTCGGGCGAGAAGCCCTGCGCGCCCGGGTGCATCTTGAGCCCGCGCAGGCCCAGGAACCGCACCGCGCGCTCGAGTTCGACCACCGCGTCGGACTTGTGGGGATCGACGCTCGCGAAGCCGAGGAACGCGTCCGGATGGGCCGCGACGCAGCCCGCCACGAAGTCGTTGCTGACCGGCGGGTTGCCGGTGTGCGTCTCGGCGTCCCACGCGAGGAGCACGCCGAGCACGTCGGCGGCCCGGAACACCGCGGCCATCTCGTCCACGCTGTGCTCGGGCAGCCGCGTGTGGAAGTAGTCCTCGCAGGCCGGCCGGAACTCGCCCATCGCGCCGTCGACCCACTCGCGGGTGGAGGGGTGGACGTGGACGTCGATCGCGCGGGGCATGCGCGCCGCTCAGGCCTCGGCGTCGGCGGTGCGCACGCTCCGGTGCGGCTTGTACCCGCGGTTGCGGGCCTCGAGGAGCGAGTCGGGCCCGAAGCAGATGAACTGCTCCGAGGCCATGAGCTCCTCGACGATCGCCGGGTCGAGACTCGGCTCGTCGAGGTCGTAGACGACCTGGGTGCGCTTGTCGCCGACGTACTGGAACTCTTCGAATCGGGAGGGGCGGCTCATGGGCGGGGAGCCTAGCGACCGCGGTCCACCCGGCCCGGGCCGTCCTCGGGCCCGGCGACGCGCCCGATCGCGCCGATCGCCCGGAGGTAGGTGAGCTGGCAGTCGATGACGGCGTGCACCTGCTCGGGCAGGTAGGCCTCGCCGGTCTCGGCGCACCGCCGGAGCACGTGGTCGACGGTCTCGACGCCGCCGATGATGACGGGACCGGGCGGCGTGGCCGTGGAACCGTTCATCGCGACGCCCGCGTGCTTGAAGTGTTCGATCTGGAACCCGAGGATCCGCCGGACGTCCTCGGGTGTGAGGGTCGCGGCCACGAGGTCGTCGAGGTGAGCCACGACGAAGTCGTACGCGTCGTCGGGATCGAACACGGCGAGCGGAGCCCGCTCCTGCATCCGCAGTGCCTCGCGGAACACGAGCGCGGCCGCGATCGCACAGATCACGCCGAGGATCAGCATGCCGACGACGAGTGCCATGGTCACCTCATGCGGGCGCCCCCGCCTTCAGCGGGGGCGCCTCACACCATCACGGGAGTCGGGTGGACTCAGATCCCGATGCGCTGCGCCAGCAGCTCACGGTGGTAGGTCGCGTCGCCGAGCAGGATCTCGCTGCTCTTGGCCCGCTTGAAGTACAGGTGCGCCGGGTGCTCCCAGGTGAAGCCGATACCGCCGTGGATCTGGATGTTCTCGGCGGTGGCGTGGAAGTACGCGTCCGAGCAGTAGGCCTTCGAGAGGCTCGCCACCACGGGCAGCTCCTCGTTGTCCTCGGCCGCGGCCCACGCCGAGTAGTACGCAGCGCTCTTCGCCGACTCGACCTCGAGGAGCATGTCGGCACACTTGTGCTTGATCGCCTGGAAGGAGCCGATCGGCCGCCC
The DNA here is from genome assembly GCA_023262065.1 of Acidimicrobiia bacterium. Taxonomy (GTDB): domain Bacteria; phylum Actinomycetota; class Acidimicrobiia; order IMCC26256; family IMCC26256; genus IMCC26256. The sequence goes on from JALRDW010000219.1 coordinate 3,035, forward strand.
GAACTGCACCCGCACCTTGGCGTACTCGACCGACATGTCGAGGACGAACTGCGCCCCACCGACCATCTCGTTGCTGAGGCACACCGCAGCCTGGTCGAGCGTCTTGGCGAGCGCGGCCCAGCCGGCCCCGGGGGCGCCGAGCGGGGAGGCCTTGACCCCCGAGAACTCGAGGCGGGCCTGCTTGCGGGTCTGGTCCATCGTGGCGAGCGGGGTGCGGGTGAGACCGGCGGCGTCGCCGGCCACGGTGAAGAACGAGATGCCGTCCTCGCCCGAGGTGCCCTCGGTCCGGGCGACCACCACGATGAGGTCGGCGTTGTGACCGTCGATCACGAACATCTTCTCGCCGTCGAGCGTCCAGTCCGACCCGGAACCCTTGGCGACCATCGTGATGCCGTCGGCATCCCAGCGACCGTTCGACTCCGTGAAGGCGAGCGCACCGATGGTCTCACCGCTCGCGATACCCGGGAGCAGCGCAGCCTTCTCCTCGGTCGTGCCGGCGTTGAGGATCGCGTTCGCGGCGAGCGCCACCGTGGCGAAGTACGGGGCGCACAGCAGGCGGCGGCCCATCTCCTCGAACACGATGCCGAGCTCGACGAATCCGTAGCCCTGTCCGCCGAACTCCTCCGGGATGTGGAGGCCGGGCAGGCCGAGCTCCCCGCCCATCTGCGCCCAGACCGCGGTGTCGTAGCCCGACTCGGTGTCCATGAGCGTGCGGACATCCTCCTCGGTGCTCTTGGCGTCCATGAACGAACGCACGACGTCGCGCAGGCTGTCCTGGTCCTCGGTGAAAGCGAAGTTCACTGGAAGGGTCCTCTCTTAGCGGGGTTCGCGCGGGAGCCCGAGCACCCGCTCGCCGATGATGTTGCGTTGGATCTCGCTCGCGCCGGCGTAGATGGTCTCCGCGCGGCTCGTCATGAAGATCTGGTGGAACTCGTCGAGCTCGTAGGCACCCGAGCCCTCGTTCGCGACGAGGAGGCCGTCGGTGCCGAGCACGTCCATGGCCCGCTCGCCGAGCGTGCGGTGCCAGTTGCTCCAGAACAGCTTGCCGATGCTGCTCGAGGGTCCGAGCACACCCTTCTTCACGAGGTCCGTCAGCATGCGCATGCCGTTGAACTTCATGATCTGGACCCCGATGTAGGAGTCGGCGAGCTCCTGGCGGATCGTCGCGTCGCGGCTGGAGCCCTTGGACTGCGCGACCGCGATGATCTCGGCGAGCTCGCGTTGGAAGGCGAGCTGCTGGCTGAGGAACGCCGTGCCCCGCTCGAACCCGAGCGTCGCCATCGCGACCTTCCAGCCGTCGTTCACGTCCCCGAGGACGAGGTCCGCCGACGTGCGGGCCTCGTCGAAGTACACCTCGTTGAACTCGGCGGACCCGGTCATCTGCCGCAGCGGGCGGATCTCGACGCCGGGTTGGTCCATCGGCACGAGGAGGTAGGACAGGCCGCGGTGGCTCTGCGAGCCGGCCTCCGTGCGGGCGACCACGAAGCACCAGTCGGCACGGTGGGCGAGCGTCGTCCAGACCTTCTGGCCCGTCACGACCCACTCGTCACCGTCGAGTACGGCCTTGGTCTGCACGTTCGAGAGGTCCGAGCCCGCGTTCGGCTCGGAGTAGCCCTGACACCAGAGCTCGTCGACGCTCTGGATCTTCGGGAGGAAGCGGCGCTTCTGCTCGTCGGTGCCGTACGCGATGAGCGTGGGGGCGAAGAGTCCCTCGCCGAAGAACGAGACCCGCGCCGGCGCGTTCGCCTTCGCGTACTCCTCGTTGAAGATCACCTGCTGCGAGAAGTCGAGGCCCCGCCCGCCGTACTCCACCGGCCAGGAGCATCCGACCCAGCGGTCCCGACCCAGGGTGCGCTCCCACTCGATCCGCACGTCCCAGCCCCGCTCGTCGGCCGGACCGCCGCGGCTGCCCAGCTCGGCGAACTCGCCGACGAGGTGCTCGGACAGCCAGGTCCGCACCTCGTCCCGGAAGTCGGCCTCGGCCGGAGAGTCCCTGAAGTCCACGGCGGGCGACGCTACCGGAGGGACCGGAGGCCGTTCCAACGGGGCGGCGGGGCCGTCCGATCGGGCGGCGGGTACCCTCCGAGCATGGCCCCCGCACCCGCCGTGACCCGTCCGGCCCACTGGGCCGATGCCCGGGTCCGGGTCGACAAGCTCGTCGTCGGACCCTTCGACAACAACGTGTTCATCGTGCGCGACCTCGGCTCGGGGGAGGCCGTGCTCATCGATGCCGCCAACGAGCACGAGCTGCTCATCCCGCTCTGCGCGGCCACCGGGGTGCGCCGGGTGCTGACCACCCACGGCCACTGGGACCACATCCAGGCGGTCACGGCGGCCCGGGACGCGGGCATCGAGGTCGGGGTGGCGGCGGGCGACGCCACGATGCTGCCGGCCTACGACTTCGTCATCGACGACGAGGACGTCCTCGAGGTGGGACGCCTCCGGATCCGCAGCATCCACACGCCCGGGCACACGGCGGGGTCGACCTCGTTCCTGCTCGAGGGCACCCCGCTGCTCTTCACGGGGGACACGCTGTTCCCGGGCGGGCCGGGCAACACGCGCTTCGAGGGGTCCTCGTTCGAGACCATCATCGAGTCGATCGACCGCCGCCTCCTGACCCTGCCCGCCGAGACCCTCGTCCTGCCCGGCCACGGCCTCGACACCACGGTCGGGACCGAGCGACCGCACCTCGACGAATGGGTCGCCCGGGGCTGGTGACACAGCCCGCGGCCGGCGTGCCACGATTTCCACTACGGACGTAGTGGTAATACCATCGGATCCGTGTCCGCACCCCTCCTGCTCATCGAGGACCTCCACGTAGAGGCCGACGGCGCACCGATCCTGCGCGGCGTGACCCTCGAGGTCGGCACCGGTGAGGTCCACACCCTCATGGGTCCGAACGGGTCGGGGAAATCCACGCTGGCCAACGCCCTGCTGGCCAACCCGGCCTACACCGTCACCGGGGGCCGCATCGTGTTCCGGGACGAGGACGTCACCGCCTGCTCGACCGACGAGCGCGCCGCACGGGGCATGTTCCTCGGATTCCAGCACCCCGAGGAGATCCCCGGGGTCAGCGTCCTCAACTTCCTCCGACAGGCCCTCGCCGTGCGCAAGGGCATCCCCGACCTGTCGGTGCTCGAGGTGCGGATGGACCTCATGGCGTGGACCGCCCGCCTCGGCATGGACGAGCGGTTCCAGGAGCGGTACCTGAACGAGGGGTTCTCGGGCGGCGAGCGCAAGCGCAACGAGATCCTCCAGATGGCACTCATGCAGCCCGACCTCGCGATCCTCGACGAGACCGACTCGGGACTCGACATCGACGCGCTCCGCGAGGTCGCACGCGGCATCGGCATCGTGCGGGAGTCGCGACCCGACCTCGGCGTGCTGCTCATCACGCACTACCAGCGGATCCTCGAGCACCTCGCGCCCGACCGGGTGCACGTGCTCGTCGACGGCCGGATCGTCGCCGTCGGCGGCCCCGAGCTCGCCGCTCGCGTCGAGACCGAGGGCTTCGACGCGTTCCGGGAAGCTGCGGCGCGGTAGTGGCCCTCGACGTCGCAGCCCTGCGCGCGCAGTTCCCGCTGCTCGCCCGCACCGTGCACGGGCGCCGTCTGGTGTACCTGGACTCCGCGGCCACGGCGCAGAAGCCCCTCGCGGTGCTCGACGCGATGGACCGGTACTACCGCGAGACCAACGCCAACGTGCACCGGGGCGTCTACACGCTGGCCGAGGAGGCCACCGCCGCGTTCGAGGCCGGGCGGGCCCGCACCGCCCGCTTCATCGGCGCAGCCGATCCGCACGAGCTCGTGTTCACGCGCAACGCCACCGAGGCGATCAACCTCGTCGCCCGCACGTGGGGGGCGGCGAACCTCGGGTCCGGCGACGTCGTCGTGCTCACCGAGATGGAGCACCACGCCAACATCGTGCCCTGGCAGATGCTCGCGGCCGAGCGCGGCATCGAGATCCGGTGGGTCCCGATCGACGGGTCCTACCGCCTCGACCTCACCGACCTCGACACCCTCCTCGACGGCGCCCGGCTCTTCTCGTTCACCGCGATGTCGAACGTGCTCGGCACCACAAACGACGTGCCCGCCCTCGCGGCCGCGGCGCGGCGGGCCGGCGCGGCCGTGCTCGTGGACGCCTGCCAGTCGGTCGCCCACGAACCCACCGACGTGAGCGGTTGGGACGCCGACTTCGTCGCGTTCTCCGGCCACAAGATGGTCGGACCCACCGGGATCGGCGGGCTGTGGGGCCGCCGCGAGGTCCTCGAGGCCATGCCGCCGTTCCTCGGCGGGGGCGAGATGATCCGGGACGTCCGCAAGGAGGGCTTCACCACCAACGACGTGCCCTGGAAGTTCGAGGCCGGCACCCCGGCGATCGCGGAGGCCGTCGGGCTCGGGGCCGCCGTCGAGTGGCTCGACGGTGTCGGCATGGCCGAGATCGCGGCCCACGAGGCCCGACTCACCGAGTACGCGCTGGGCGCGCTCGCCGACCGGTTCGGCGACGGGATCACGATCTACGGACCCGCGACCGCCGAGGGCCGCGGCAGCGCGATCTCGTTCCTGTTCCGCGACATCCACGCCCACGACATCTCGCAGGTGCTCGACGAGGACGCCGTGTGTGTGCGGGCCGGTCACCACTGCGCCAAGCCCCTGATGCGGGTGCTCGGTGTCCCGGCCACCACCCGGGCCTCCCTCGCCATGTTCAACGACACCGACGACGTCGACGCCCTCGTCGCCGCGCTCGCCAAGGCGCAGGCGTTCTTCGCCCTCTAGGATCCCCGACGTGCCCGGACTCGAAGACCTCTACCGCGAGATCATCCTCGACCACTACCGCGCCCCGCGGAACCGCGGTGAGCTCCCGGCGCCGCCGGCGACCCGGGTCGAGGGGTTCAACCCGCTCTGTGGCGACGAGGTCGTGCTGTACCTCGAGGTCGGCCCCGACGGCACCGTCACCGACGTGCGCACCGCGGGTCAGGGCTGCTCGATCAGCCAGGCGTCCACCTCGATGATGAGTGCCGCGATCAAGGGCCGGTCCGTCGACGAGGCCCGTCGCCTCATCAGGGCCTTCAAGGCGCTCATGTCGATCCACGAGTCGAAGCTCGAGGGTGGTGACGCGACGGCCGCCACCGAGGAGGCGCTCGAGGGGGTACGGCTCGGCGACCTCGAGGCGCTCCAGGGCGTCGTGAAGTTCCCCGTGCGCATCAAGTGCGCCACGTTGGCCTGGAACACCCTCGCCCAGGGCCTCGACGAGGCCACCGGCGCCTGAGCCCTTCGACCCGGATGCACCATCCGGGCATCCGGCGTGATCGCTGCGCCCCGTCGGCACCGGCTCATGGGCCGGTGAAAAGGGTCACGGACACCTCGCGCGAGCGCGTAGCCTTCCCGACACGGGAATGTCACACCCCCGGGCTAGGTTGCGAAGGTCGTCCAACGAAGAGGAGCACATGGTGAACACCGAACTGGTGGAACTCATCGACGCCGGGCTCGAGCGCTTCGGCAGCCGCGACCTCATCTCGGGTGCGGAGGTCCTCGACTTCCTGCTCGACCTGCG
>JALRDW010000094.1 GCA_023262065.1 Acidimicrobiia bacterium
CGATCCTCCGGACCACCGTCGACCACCTCGATCCCGACGCGCGCCTCGCGGCCATCGCCGCCGACGCGCCGCCCTACGGTCGACTGCTCGGCGCGATCCGCGGCGCGCGGCTCACCATCACCGACGTGGTCGCGAAGGAGAAGTACGGCGGCAACCGCACGCCCGAGCACCGGCGACGCATCGCCGAGGCACTGGTGCGCCGGGCGGGACCGAACGACCTCGCCGCCCGCGAACGACTCCTGGGCCGGATCGGCGACTGACCGTCGACGCGCCGACGATCTCAGTCGCCGAACAGGGCGGCGGCGAACTCCTCGGGGTCGAAGGGCACCATGTCGGCCGCACCCTCGCCGATCCCCACGACCTTGACCGGGATCCCGAGTTCGGCCTGGATCGCAAGCACGATGCCACCCTTCGCGGTGCCGTCGAGTTTCGTGAGCACGACCCCGGTCACCTCGACGGCCTGCGCGAACTCGCGGGCCTGGGTGAGGCCGTTCTGGCCGGTCGTGGCGTCGATGACGAGCAGCACCTCGGTGAGCGCGTCCGGCGTGCGGTCGACGATGCGCCGCAGCTTCTTGAGCTCCTCCATGAGGTTGACCTTGGTGTGGAGCCTCCCGGCGGTGTCGACGAGCACCAGGTCCGACTCCCGCGTCTGGGCCGAGGCCATCGCATCGAACACCACCGACCCGGGATCGGCACCCTCCTGCCCTCGCACGAGCCAGGCCCCGGTGCGCTCGGCCCAGGTGCCGAGTTGCTCGGCCGCCGCGGCCCGGAAGGTGTCGGCCGCCGCGAGCACCACCTTGTTGCCGTCGCCGACCTCGCGCTGCGCGAGCTTCGCGATGGTCGTGGTCTTCCCGACCCCGTTCACCCCGACGAACATCCAGACCGTCGGCTTGACGGGCGCGCGGTGCAGCGTGCGGTCGCCGGGCGCGAGCAGCGCCGCCACCTCGGCCCGCAGCAGACCCTCGAGCGCACCCGGGTCGGTCACCCGCTCGGCCTTCGCCCGGTCGCGCACCGCCTCGACGAGGCGGGTCGCCGTGCTCACCCCGACGTCGGCGAGGATGAGCGCCTCCTCGAGCTCCTCCCAGGTCTCGTCGTCCACCGTCGACCGGCCGGCGATCCCGGTGAAGGCCCCGGCGAGGGCCGCCCGGGTGCGCCCGAGGCGATCGCGCAGGCGCGGCCGCTCCTCCACGACCGGTTCGACGCCCGGTTCGACGACCGGCTCGACGGTGGTCGGCGCGACCGGATCGGCGACGGCGGGTTCGGCGACCGCCGTCCCACCACCCGTCGCCTCCGGGGGCCGGTGCGGGGCCTCGACCGTGGGGCCGATGGGGCCGGCATCGCGCGCGGAGCGCCGGGAGAGGACGAGGCCGCCGACGATGAGCAGCACGGCCAGCGCCAGGATGAGGGTGACGACGAGCACGGGGTTCATGGCGTCGCCGAGGCTAGCGGGGGTGTCGGGGGCCGGACCCCGTCGCTCACTTGGTGGGTGGGAGCCCGATCGACGAACCCATCGCGATCCCGGCCGCCTCGAGCGCGGCCTTCACCTGGCCGCGCAGCGCCCGGGCCACCTTCCACTGCTGGGCCGAGGTGGTGCGCACGCTCACCCGGACGACCACGCGCTCGGCGGTCATCGACTCCACGCCGAGCACCTCGGGCGGGGCGAGGAGGTCGGCCCGGGTCGCGTCGTCCGCCATGAGCGCGGTGGCTGCGGCCTGGAGGCACGCGTCGGCGGCGTCGAGGTCGACGTCACCGGCGAGCGGCACGTCCACGTTGACCACGGCCCAGCCCTGGGACTTGTTGCCGACCCGCCGGATCTCCCCGTTCGGCACGTGCCAGACGACACCGTCGATGTCCCGCACCCGGGTGAGCCGCAGCGTGACGTTCTCGACCGTGCCGATCGCCTCACCGAGGTCGACCACATCGCCGACCCCGTACTGGTCCTCGACCACCATGAATGCACCGGTGACGAGGTCGCGCACCAGGGCCTGTGAGCCGAACGCGAGGGCCGCACCGATGATGCCGACGCTCACCCCGAGCGTCGCGAGGTTGACGCCCAGCACATCGAGGCACATCACCGCAGCCGTTCCCCACACGAGGAGGGCGGCGACGCTGCGCAGCACGGTGTTCATGGTCGCGGCGCGCTGCTCGCGGCGCTCTCGCGCGTGGTCCTCGGTGAGGGCCCGCAGGCCGGTGCGTTGGGAGAACGCGGCGAGTCGGCCGCTCCCCTCGGCCGTCGCGCGGCGCACGAACCGCCGGATGAGGATGCGTGCGACGCGGGAGACCACCCACGCGACGAACAGGATCGCGACGACCCGCAGGGGCCGCGACAGCAGGTCCACCGCCCGGGCCACACCCTCCGACCCGGTCGCGTCGTAGACGAGTCGACACAGGCTCGACTGCTCGGCAGCCGCCCCGCAGGCTCCGTCGGGTGCGGCGGCCGCCAGCACCACGCCGATCACTGCAGGACGATCTCGCCGCGCAGGCGCTGGCTGACGACCCGGGTCGATCCGCCCGGCGGCATCGAGACGCCGAACATGCAGTCACCGGCCTCCATCGTGCGCCGCTGGTGGGAGACGATGAGCAGCTGCGCCTCATCGCGGAACTCGTGCACGAGATCGAGGAAGCGGTGGAGGTTCACGTCGTCGAGCGCGGCCTCGACCTCGTCGAGCAGGTAGAAGGGCGAGGGGCGCGAGCGGAACACTGCGAACAGGAACGCCATGGCGGTGAGCGAGCGTTCGCCGCCGGAGAGCAGCGAGAGCCGCTTCGTGTTCTTGCCCGAGGGCCTCGCCTCGATCTCGATGCCGGTCTCGAGGAGGTTGCCCGGGTCCGTCAGGAAGATCCGACCCGATCCGCCCGGGAACAGCGTCGTGAACAGATCCGTGAAGTTCTGCTGCACGTCGTTGAACGCCGACTCGAAGACCGTGACGATCTCGAGGTCCACGGCCTTGATGACGCGCTGCAGCTCCTTGCGCGAGGACTTCACGTCCTCGAGCTGCTGCTGCAGGAAGTCGTGCCGCTCCTGGAGCGCGTCGTACTCCTCGAGGGCGAGCGGGTTGATCGGACCCATGATGCGCAGCTCGCGCTCGAGGTCCCGGGCCCGCCCGGCGAGCGTCGTGCCCTCCGGGGGCTCGGGAGCCGGCGCATCGAGCGCCGAACCGGGCTCGCAGTCGAACTCGGTGCGGATGCGCTCGACGAGGGTCTCGAGCCGCAGGCGCGTCTCTGCGTCCTCGACCTCGAGCCGCTGAGCCTGCTCGCGCACCCCCATGAGGGAGCGCTCGGCCTCGGCCCGCTCCTTGCGCAGGACGTCGAGCCGACCCCCGGCCTCGCTGGCCCGGGCACTGCGCCGCTCGTGCTCGCCGCGCAGCCGGGCGAGCGCGTCGTCGATGAGGGACGTGCGCTCGGCCAGTCGGCCCGCCACCGCGTCGAAGGCCGCCGCCCGCGCCGCGAGCTCGGCCCGCCGACGCTCGGCCTCGGCCTTGGCCTCAGGGTTGCGTGACAGCCGCTCCTCCACCGCATCGATCCGACGCTGGATGCCGGTGCGGCGCTCCTCGACCGCGGCGCTCCGGACCTCGAGGTCGCGCCGCAGCGATGCGACCGCGGACTCCCGGGCCTCGAGCTCCCGCATCCGCGCCGCACGCGCCTCGGCGATCTCGTGCGCGTCCCGTTCGGCCGCCTCGAGCGCGGGCAGGGCCGCCTCGAGCTCGGCGATGCGGGCCCGCTCCGCGACCAGCGCCTCGCGTTGTGCGGTGGCACCCGCCTCGGCCGTCCGCTGCTCCCCCTCGCGCTCGGCGATCTCCGCCCCGATGCGGGCCACGGCCGCAGTGGCGGTCTCGAGTGCCACCGCGTTGGCCCGGTTCGCCTCGCGGGCCGCCTCCTCGCGCTCCCGAGCACTGCGCTCCGCGGCGCGTGCGCCGTCGAGCGCCGTGCGGGCCGTGGAGGCCGCGCCCTGGGCCTCATCGGCCCGCTCCCGCGCCTCGTCGAGCGCGGCCTGCGTCGCACCCGCCGACTCGTCCGTGCCGATACGCCAGGCCGACCGGCCGCCGAACCGGTCGCCGGACCGGGTGACGGCGACGACGTCGGGGCGGGCCAGCGCGACGTCGAGCGCGCGGGACCAGTCCCCGTCCACGAGCACATGACCGGCGAGCAGGCGGGCGAGGACCGCCTCGAGGCCGGGCAGCGAGGTGCGGACGCAGTCGACGAGCGCACGGGTCCCCGGCGGGACCATCTCACCCTGCACCGACTGGATCGACGCATCGACGACGAGCAGCAGGGCGCGTGCGTCGCCGTCGACGAGTCGATCGAGGGCGCGCTTGGCCGCGTCGCCGCCCTGGACGACGATGGCCCGCATCGCGTCCCCGAGTGCCGCGGCGACCGCCGCCTCCGTTCCCGCCTCGATGGTGAGGTGGTCGACGAGTGGCCCGGCCACCCCGGCCATCCCGTCGATGCGCGCCGCTCCGGCGGCATCGCGTGCGCTGTCGAGTGCGAGCGCGAGTGCCTCAGCCCGCGCCGCCCATCGACTCGCGTCGGCCTCGGCCCGGCGCAGCGACTCCTCGGCGTCCCGCGCCCCGCGCTCGGCGGCCTCGAGGGCGTCGCGGGCCGCCGTCGCGTCGGCCACCAGCGACTCCGAGGCCGTACGGGCAGCCTCGGCGCGCGCCTGCTGGGTCTCGCGCTCGACCGTGAGCGCCACGATGCGCTCGGCGATCGCCCGAGCCCGGGCCTCGATCCGATCCGGCTCCGCCTCGGAACGGCTGAGGGACTCTCGCCGAGCGGCCAGCTCGCGACGCGCCGCCTCGGCGTCGCCCCGATCGGCCGACCCGTCCTCCTCGGCCCGGAAGGCCGCGCGCGCCCCGGCCACCTCGGCCTCGGCGGCCGCGATCTCCTCGGCCCGAGCCCCGAACCCCGCAGCCTCGTCCGCCACCGCGGCGAGTTCGGCCCGCAGCGCCCCCGACTCCGCCACGAAGTTCTCCACGACCCCCTCGTCGGCCGCCGCCCGCATCTCGCGCTCGACGCTGCGCTGCTTCTCCACGAGCAGCGCGCCCACGCCCCGGGCCCGCTCGCGCAGCCCCTCGACCCGGGCGAGCATCGCTGCGAGGTCGCCGTGCCCGGCGACGGTGAGCGCCCGCTCGGCATCGAGCACCGACAGGTCGAGTTCGCGCAGGCGTGCCTGCAGCGTCGCGTCGTCACCCGCGAGGCGCGCCCTGGTGTCGACGATCCGCTCGGTCTTGGTCTGGAGCCCGGCGAGTTCGTGGCCGGCGAGGTGCAGTCGGATCGCCCGGAGCTCGTCGACGAGCCCGTCGTGGCGGCGCGCCGCGTCGGCCTGCCGCTGCAACGGGGCGAGGCCGCGCCGGACCTCCCGCAGCAGGTCGTTGAGGCGGATGAGGTTGCCCTCGGTGGCCTCGAGCCGACGCTCGGCCTTCTCCCGGCGCTTGCGGTACTTCAGGACTCCGGCGGCCTCCTCGATGATGAGGCGCCGGTCCTCGGGCCGGGCGTTGAGGACGGTGTCGAGCTGACCCTGCCCGACGATCACGTGCTGCTGGCGGCCGATGCCGGAGTCCGAGAGCAACTCCTGGATGTCGAGGAGTCGGCAGGGCACCCCGTTGATGGCGTACTCGGAGTCACCGCTGCGGAACAGGGTGCGCGTGATCGTGACCTCGGAGAACTCGATCGGCAGCGCACCGCTCGCGTTGTCGATGGTGAGCGACACCTCGGCCCGGCCGAGCGCGGGGCGCTCCTGGGTGCCGGCGAAGATGACGTCGTCCATCTTCCCGCCGCGCAGGGAGCGCGGTCCCTGCGCGCCGAGCACCCAGGCGACGGCGTCGACGAGGTTCGACTTGCCGGAGCCGTTCGGCCCGACCACGACCATGACGCCCGGCTCGAACTCGAGGGTCGTCTTGTCGGCGAACGACTTGAAACCCCGGAGGGTCAGTGACTTGAGGAACACGCGCGAGGTCCCTTTCTCCGCTCCTCGGGGGACCATAGCGACGCGTCCCACGGAGCGCGCGAATACCGGGGGTCCGCGCCTGTCAAGGGGTCGGCGGACGGATCGCCGGTCGGGGCCCGCCGCCCCTGCGGCGGCTCAGGTGATCCGGAAGCCGGCGAGTCCGGCGGGGGTCCGGACGCTCACCTCGACATCGTCCACCCGGGCCCGGCTCGGGCCCTCGTGGCACCAGGCCACCATCCGGTCGACCGCGGCCGACGGGCCCTCGAAGACGGCCTCGACCCGGCCGTCGGCGAGGTTGCGCACCCACCCGGCGACCCCGAGGTTGCGGGCCTGCTCGCAGCAGGTGTCCCGGAACCAGACCCCCTGGACCCGGCCCGAGACGAGCACGTGCCGGGCGTCGGGCGCGTCCATCAGTGCTGGCACCCGGGGCAGAAGTGGGTGGACCGACCGGCGAAGCGCACGCGCTCGATCGTCCGGCCGCAGCGCAGGCAGGGCTCGCCGGCCCGGGCGAAGACGGCGTGCTCGTGCTGGTAGGTCCCGGCCCGCCCGTCCACGTCCACGTACTGGCCGTCGGCGAGCGAGGATCCGCCGCAGCGCACCGCGGCGTCGAGCACCTCGACCATCGCCGCATGGAGGCGCGCCACCTCCGCCGGGGTGAGGGAATCGGTGCGGTGGTCGTGACGCAGGCCGGCCCGGAACGCGATCTCGTCGCCGTAGATGTTCCCGATGCCCGCGATCGTCCGCTGATCGAGCAGCGCCGACTTGAGGCGCGTCCGGCGCGGGGTGAGGCGGGCGGCGAGCACCGCCGGGGTCGTCGCCCGGTCGAGCGGCTCCGGACCGAGGGACGCGAGCTCGACCACCGCACCGTCGCGGCTCCGGGTGGCCGAGACGAAGAGCTCCCCGAAGGTGCGCGGATCGACGAACCGCAACTGCCCGCCGTCGGTGAACGTGAGCACCACGTGGGTGTGCCTCGCCCGGGGGCGGGTCGCGTCGGCAGTCAGGATCAGTTGCCCCGACATCCGCAGGTGCGCGACGAGCACCGAGTCGTCGTCGAGCCGCAGGAGCAGGTACTTGCCGCGTCGATCCACCCGGCGCACGGTCCGACCCACCACGGCGCCACCGAACTCGTCCGCGTCCGCATGACGTCGGATGGATCGGGCCCCCGTCGCCTCGACCGCGTCGACGGTGCGACCGACGACGCCGCGTGCGAGACCGCGGCGCACGACCTCGACCTCAGGGAGTTCCGGCATCGGTCCCCGGGTCCGACGCGGAGGCGGTGCGCAGGTATGCCGCGGCCCGGCGCGCTGCGGCCTGCTCCGCCGCCTTCTTGCTCACGCCGGTGCCGCGACCGCGTTCGATGCCCTCGAGGAGGACGACGGCGGTGAACACCTTCTCGTGGTCGGGACCCTCGCCCTCCACGCGGTAGCGCGGGAGTCCGATCCCGCGCTCGAGCGCGAGTTCCTGCAGGGAGGTCTTCGGATCGTCGGCCCCGGGGATCGCCGCAGCCCTCGCGACCCGATCGGCGAGCAGGTCGAGGATCACCGAACGGGCCCGCGCCTCCCCACCATCGAGGTACACCGCGGCGAAGATCGCCTCCATCGCGTCACCGAGGATCGACCCCTTGTCGCGCCCACCGGCCGCCGCCTCGCCCTTGCCGAGCAACAGACACTCACCGACCCCGATCGTGCGGGCGACCTCGGCGAGGTTCTCCGTGTTCACCACCGAGGCGCGCACCTTCGACCACTGACCCTCGGAGAGGGTCGGGTGCGCGTGGAACACGTGGTCGCTGATCACGTACCCGAGCACGGAGTCCCCCAGGAACTCCAACTGCTCGTTCGAGATCTCGCCCGCGTGCTCGGCGCAGTAGGAGCGGTGGGTGAGGGCGCGTCGGAGCAGGGACTCGTCGACGAACACATGCCCGATGCGGGCCTCGAGCGCCCGCCACGCCGGCTCGGTCATCGCGGCCGGTCGTGCCTAGGCCGACGCGGCGCCGAGCCGCAGCACGACGTAGTCGACGGCGTCACCCACCGTCCGCAGATCGGCGAGGTCCTCGTCGTCGACCGAGAAGCCGACGGTGCGCTCACCGAGGTCCTCCTCGAGTGCCTCGACGAGTTCGATGAGTGCGAGCGAGTCGGCCTCGAGATCCTCGGCGAAGCGGGACTCCCGCGCGATCGAGTCCTCGGCGATCTCGAGGATCTCCGCGAGGTGGCCGCGCACGATGGCGAGCACCTCCTCCGGCGACACGGGCTCACGGGTCGTGTGGGTCTCAGCCGGCATCGGCGACGGCCTCCTTGAGTCGGGCGACGATCCCGCCGCGCACGCAGTCGGCGGCGAGTCCGATCGCGTTGACGATGGCGCGGGCCGACGAGGACCCGTGCGAGATGATGCAGACCCCGTCGACCCCGAGCAGCGCGCCGCCGCCGATCGTGTCGGGGTCGAGGTAGTCCGAGACCGCCTGCAGCAGGGGCCCGGTGACCACCTCGGCGGCCGCCCGTGTCTCGTCGGTCGAACCGAGCACGGTGAAGACGAGTCCGGCGGCGGCCTTGAGCGCGGACTCCATCGACTTGAGCGCCACGTTGCCGGTGAAGCCGTCGGTGACGATCACGTCCGGCCGACCGGTCATGAAGTCGCGGCCCTCGGCGTTCCCCGTGAACCAGGCCTCGCCCTCGAGCATCGCGAAGGTCTGCTTGCGGAGGTCGTCGCCCTTGCCCGGCTCCTCACCGTTCGAGAGCAGCCCGACCGTGGGCTCCTCCACGCCGAGGCGGAGGCGTGCGTACGCGCGGCCCATCCGGGCGAACTGGACGAGCCACTCGGGGGACGCGTCGACCGTGGCCCCCGCGTCGACGAGGAGGTGCGGGCGCCCGAACGGCACCGGGATCGGCACGGCGATCGCCGGACGGGCGGTTCCCCTGATGCGGCCGTAGCGCAGCAGCGCGCTCGCCATCGTCGCCCCGGTGTTGCCCGCGCCGACCATCGCGTCCGCGGCGCCGTCCCGCACCGCCTCGGCGGCGCGCACCACGGACGCGTCCTTGCGGGTGCGGACCGAACGCGCCGGGTCGTCGTGCATCTCGATGACCTCGGAGCACGGGACGACCGTCACGCCGGCGGGGGCCGCGCCGCCGGGCAACAGGGGTGCGATGGCGTCGGCCGTGCCGAAGAGCAGGACCTCGACGCCGAGGGCGTCGACGGCCTGACAGGCACCCGCCACGATCTCATCGGGGGCGCGGTCGCCACCCATGGCGTCGACCGCGATGCGCAGCGGTGCGCTCACGTCGTCAGTCGACGTCGATGACCTGGCGACCGCGGTAGGTGCCGCAGTTGCCGCACACGACGTGCGGGAGCTTGGTCGCCCCACAGGTCGGGCAAGTGCTGCGGGCCGCACGGTCGAGGGTCCAGTTGGAGGCGCGCCGCTGCCGGGTCTTGGCTCGCGGGGTCTTGCGCTTGGGGACGGCCATTGGTGTGCTCCTGGGGTCAGGTGATCTTGAGGTCGCGGAGGGCGTCCCACCGCGGGTCGGGCACGGTGAGGTCGCAGCCGCACTCCCCGTCGTTGCGATTGGTACCGCAGGCCGGGCAGAGACCGGCGCATTCTTCCCGACAGAGGACCGTCGGCGGAAGTTCGAGCAGGAGGTTGTCCCGGAGCGGGCCACCGAGGTCGACCTCCTCGCCCTCGAGGGCGTAGGTCTGGCCCTCGATGGGCTCGGGCTCGAACAGTTCCCGGACCGGGGTGGCCACCGAGTGACGGACGGGCTCGAGGCAACGGGCGCACTCGCCCTCGTAGACCGCCGTGGCGGTGCCGTTCACGACGATCGAGTCGGCGACGTGCTCGAGCGAGATCTCGATGTGGATGGGCGGATCGGCGGCGAGCCGGGTCTCGCCGATGCCGCCGAGCTCCGCGGCCGGGACGTCGACCGTCACCACCCGGCGGGCGGCCGGCTTGTGGAGGAGGTCGGAGACGTTCTGTCGGAGGAGGTCCATGGCCCGGGGCGCAGGTCGAGTGGATCGTGCGGGACCACCGGCGTCACGGCGGTCCGACCGGCGACCCGGGTGGGCCGCTCGAGGGACGCCGATCGTAGCAGCGACCCCGCCCGGAGCCCCGGGGGGCGGGTGCGATCGGTCAGTCCATCTCCTGGTCGAAGAAGGCCGCCCCGGGCTCATCGCCCTCGACCGCCGCCGGCTCGACCGGGGCCTCGACGACGAGCGAGAGCCGCTCGCGACCCTTCTGGACCGCAGCCATGGTGCGCTCGAGCACCACCTCGAAGCCGGCGAGCTTCTGGTCGATGTAGTCCTCGGTCTCGAGCCGCATGGCCCGGGCCCGGTCCTCCGCCGCCTCCACCACGCGCTCGGCGGTGCGGCGGGCGGAACGCACCACCTCGGTGCGCTCGACCATCCGCTCCGCCTGCTGGCGACCGGCCTCGATGATCTCCTCGGCCTCCTTGCGCGCCTTGGCGAGGAACTCCTCGCGCTCCTTGAGCAACCAGCGGGCCTGCCGGATCTCCTCCGGGAGCATGGCGAGCGCATCCTCGACGAGGCCGAGGAGTTCGTCCCGGTTGACCATCACCGAGGCCGACATCGGCATCGAGCGGGCCTGCTCCACGTGATCGCGGATCTGCTCGAGGCTCGCCTCGGTGTCCGGGATCGAACCGTCCAGCGCGTCGTAGTCGCTCATGCCTGTCCCCCCTGCTCGGCGAACCGCTCCGTGAGCCGCGTGGCGACCGAGGCCGGCACCATCGTCGAGACGTCGCCGCCGAAGCGGCCCACCTCGCGCACGAGGCTCGATGACAGGAACGAGTACTGCGGACTCGTGGAGATGAAGAACGTGTCGATCCCGGACAGGCGCTGGTTCATCTGCGCCATCTGGAGCTCATAGTCGAAGTCGGACACGGCCCGGAGCCCCTTGACGATCGCGCTCGCGCCCTGATCGCGGGCGAAGTCGACGAGCAGGCCCTTGAAGAACTCGATGCGGACGTTCGCGAGGTGGGCCGTGACCTCGCGCAGCATCGCCTGACGCTCCTCGAGCGTGAACAGCGACTGGGTCTTCTGCGGGTTCCGGATCACCGCCACGACCACCTCCGAGAAGTGACGCGAGGTGCGCTCGATGATGTCGAGGTGGCCGAGGGTCACGGGGTCGAACGATCCCGGGCACAGGGCGATGGACACCGGCGCTTCCTTTGCGGTTCGGGCGGACCCACAGGTCCGCCGGGGAGGTCGGGCGGTCAGTCGCCGCCGGGCTCGCAGAGCACGATGAGCGTATCCCCGTAGGTGCGCGACCACGTGACACACCACCCCACGGGCATCGTGGGCGCACCGTCCGCCGCCCGCTCCACCACGACGCATGCACCCTCGGCGAGCACACCCGGTTCACCGAGGGCCATCAGGTGCGCGCCGATCGTGGCGTCCGGCGTGTCGTAGGGCGGGTCCATGAGCACAAGATCGAAGGGCCCCTCGGCGGCCGCGCCGGCCAGGAAGGGCGCGACCGATCGGGCGTGGACGCGCAGTCGACCCTCGAGGTGCCCGCGGTCGAGGTTCGTGCGGATCGCGGCCACGGCTGCGGCGTCCACGTCCACGGCGACCGCGCGCGTCGCCCCGCGCGACAGCGACTCGATCGCGAGCGCGCCGCTGCCCGCGTAGAGATCGAGCACGACTGCGCCCTCCACTCGCGCGCCGAGCGCCGCGAACAACGACTCCTTCACCCGGTCCGCGGTCGGACGGGTGCGCGAGCCGCGCGGCGTGGTCAGGCGCATCCCGCCGATCTCCCCCGCGATCACCCGGGGTCCGCGACCGGAGTTCATGATTTGAAGAGGTACTCGACGTCGTCGCCGAGCAGGTCCTCGACCTCCTCGGCGAGGGGTCGGTGGTCGGCGAGACCGGGGTCGCCGTCGAGGATGGCCTCGGCCGTCGCGCGCGCGAATCCCACGTACTTCTCGTCCCGGGGCAGGCGGGCGAGGCGCAGGTGGCGATCCACGCGCTGCCCCGACTGCCGCTCTCCGAACACCTGCCCGCTCCCGCGGATCTCGAGGTCGCGCTCGGCGAGCACGAAGCCGTCGGTCGTCTCGGCCATGGCCTCCATGCGCGCCGCGGCGTCCTGGGTCGCCGTGTCCGCGATGAGGTAGCACCAGGACTCGCCACCGCCGCGCCCGACCCGGCCGCGCAGCTGGTGCAGCTGCGCGAGCCCGAACCGCTGCGCGTCCTCGATGACCATGACCGTGGCGTTGGGGACGTCGACGCCGACCTCGATGACGGTGGTGGCCACGAGCACGTCGAGCTCCCGGGCCCGGAACGCCTCCATGACCGCCTCCTTGTCGGCCGCCGGCATCTGTCCGTGCAGCAGCCCGATGCGCAGGCCCTCGAGCTCGCCCGTGCGCAGCTCCTCGGCCCGCGCGGTCGCAGCCTTGGCCTCGATCTTCTCGGATCCCTCGACCAGCGGACAGACCACGAAGGCCTGGTGCCCGGCGGCGACCTCGGTCCGCACCCGCGCGTACGCGCGCGCCGTCTCGCTCGTGTCGCGGACCAGCACGTCCGTCCCGACCGCCTGTCGACCCGTCGGCATCGCCTCCAGCACCGAGATGTCGAGATCGCCGTAGACGAGCAGGGCCGCGGTGCGCGGGATCGGCGTGGCGGTCATCACGAGCACGTCGGGGACCAGCGCACCGGCCCGCTGCTTGAGCACGTCGCGCTGCTCGACCCCGAACCGGTGGTGCTCGTCGATGACGACGAGCCCGAGGTTCGTGAACGGTGACTCCCCGTGGAGCAGCGCATGGGTGCCGATCACGATGTGCACGGTGCCCTCACCGAGCCCGGCCGCGATCTCCGCCCGCTCCTTCGCCGATGTGCGGTTGGTGAGGAGCCGCACGCCGCTCGTCGTCTCACCGAGCAGGTTCTCCCCCGGCGCGCCGGGGACGAGGTCGCCGTAGGTCCGCCGCGCCACCGCGTACAACTGTTCCGCGAGCACCGCCGTCGGGGCCATGAGGGCGGCCTGGTATCCGCCCTCCACCGCGACGAGCATGGCTGCGAGCGCGACCACCGTCTTGCCCGAGCCGACGTCACCCTGCAGCAACCGGTGCATGGGCGCGGGTCGAGCGAGGTCGGCCCGGATCTCGGCGATGGCGCGGGTCTGGTCGGCCGTCACCGCGAACGGGAGGCGGTCGAGGAACTCGTCGACGAGCGGCCCGTCGATCACGTGCCGGATGCCGATCTCCGCCGCGGCGAGTGCGCGCTTGCGGGCGACGAGCCCGACCTGGGCCACGAGGAACTCGTCGAACCGCAACCGACGCTCGGCCTGTCGGTGCTCCTCGGTGGTCTCGGGCCGGTGGACGTCGTGGAGCGCCGTCGTGCGGTCGACCAGCCGCAACGGTCCGCGGACGGCCGCGTCGAGCGGGTCGTAGATCTCACCTGCGAACTCGAGGGCCCGGGCCACGGCCGGGGCGATCTCCCAGGTCGAGAGCTCGGCCTTGGACGACTGCGGGTAGACGGCGACGATCCGCCCGGTGCGGGCCTCGCCGGCGGCCCCGATGACGTCGACGATCGGGTTCGTCATCCGCACCTTGCCGGCGAAGGTCTCAACCTTGCCGAACATCGCGACCTCGGTGCCCGTCGCGAGTTGCTTCTCGCGCCAGGGCTGGTTGAAGAACGTGACCTCGAGCCGGGCATCGCCATGCTCCACCGTCGCGACGACCATCCGCTTGCGTTGCTTCGTCAACCGACTCATGGTCCTGACGACGGTCCCGAACACGGTGGTCTCCTCGCCGATCTCGAGGTCGGCGAGCGAGGTCACGGCCGTGCGATCGTGGATGCGGCGCGGGTAGAGGTGCAGCAGGTCGAGGACCGTCTCGACCTCCATGACCGCGAGCCGTTCGATCGTGCGCGCCTTGATCCCCTCGACCTCACCGAGCGGGGTCCGGGCGAGTTCGCGCAGGGAGTGCGGGGCCGTGGCTACTCCACCCCGATGAGGTACGGGTAGAGCGGCTGGCCCCCCTCGTGCACCTCGATCTCGACGTGCGGGTGCTTCGCGGCGAGGTGCTCGCGCACCCGCTGGGTCTCGGCCGGCCGGGCATCGACGCCCACGAGCACGGTCACGATCTCGCTGTCCTCGTCGATGAGGCGATCCACGAGCGCGAAGGCTGCCTCGGCCGCGCTGGGCGCGGTCGCACCGATGCCGCTCGGATCGATGGCGAGCCAGTCACCCTCACGGATCGGCCCGCACTCCGCCGTGCTGTCGCGCACGGCCTGGGTCACCTCACCGGCGCGCACGGCGAGCGCACCGGCCTCCATGGCCCGCAGATTCGTGTCGCAGTCCGCGTCGGGGTCGTAGGTGACGAGCGCGGCGAGTGCCTCGAGGACCGACACGGTCGGGACGACCTCGACCCGCTTGTCGGAGAGTGCATCGACCTGCCGCGCCACCGGGATGATGTTCTTGTTGTTGGGCAGGACGATGACCGAATCCGCCGGACCGCGCTCGACGGCCTCGAGGATCTGCGCGGTCGACGGGTTCATGGACTGCCCGCCGGCGACGATCTCCTGCACCCCGAGGCTCCGGAGCAGGCGCTTGACCCCCTCGCCGACACCGACCGCGACGACGGCGGTCGCCACCGTCGCGGCCCCGGTGTCACCGGCGGTACCGCCGTGCTCGCGGACCCAGACCTCCTCCTCCACCTGCTCGATGAGGTCCGTCACCCGGATGTTGCGAGGTCGACCGGCCTCGATGCCCGCCTCGATCGCACCGCCGATGTCGTCGGTGTGCACGTGGCAGTTCCACAGCCCGTCGCCGCCGACGACCACGATCGAGTCACCGAGGGCCATCCAGGTGGCCTTGAACGCATCGATCGTGGAGTCGGGAGCGTCGAGCAGGAACATGACCTCGTAGCGCAGCGAGGAGACATCGCCCGCCTCCAGGTGCTCGCGCACGATGTTCGGCGCGTCGACGATCATCGGCTCGGGGATGGGGCGGCCCGACACGACCTCGAGGAATGCGTCGAGCAGGAGCGTGAAGCCCTTGCCGCCGGCGTCGACGACCCCGGCGTCCCGGAGGGCGGGCAGGAGATCGGGCGTGCGCGCCACCGAGGCCTCGGCACCGGCCTCCGCCGCGAGGAGCACCGCCTCGATCGTCGTGGCCCCGGCGGCCTCCGCCGCCTCGGCCGCCTCCCGGCAGACGGTGAGGATCGTGCCCTCGACCGGTCGCATCACGGCCTGGTAGGCGGCGTCGGCGGCCCGCCGCAACGCGGCCACCGTCTCGGCCGGACCGACCTCGGCGTGCCCCCGGAACGACTCCACGAGGCCCCGCAGGATCTGGGAGGTGATGACACCCGAGTTGCCCCGCGCGCCCATGAGGGAACCGTGGGCGATGGCGGTGCAGACCTCGTCCATCGTCTCGGCCGTGCGGAGCTCGTTCGCGACCGACTCGAGGGTCAGCATCATGTTCGTCCCGGTGTCGCCGTCCGGGACGGGGTAGACGTTGAGCCGGTTCAACTCCTCCTGGTGGGCGCGGAGTGCGTCCCGGAACCGGGTCACCGCGAGGCGCAGGTCGGTGGCGGTCAGGGTCTCGAGCACGGGCACGGGGCGAGCGTACCGCCGGGAGGGAGCCAGGACGGGGCCTCCTGCTATCCTCCCCCGGTCCCGCGAACCGATCCTGAGGTCGAGCCATGTCATCCGTCTGCGACGTCTGCGGCAAGAAGCCGGTCTTCGGCATGCGCCTCAGCCACTCGCACCGCCGCACC
Organism: Acidimicrobiia bacterium; assembly: GCA_023262065.1. Classification (GTDB taxonomy): domain Bacteria; phylum Actinomycetota; class Acidimicrobiia; order IMCC26256; family IMCC26256; genus IMCC26256. The sequence goes on from JALRDW010000094.1 coordinate 15,652, forward strand.
AAGCGACGCTGGAACCCCAACGTCCAGAAGGTGCGTGCGGTGGTCAACGGTTCGCCGAAGCGCATCAACGCCTGCACCGCCTGCCTCAAGGCCGGCAAGGTCCAGAAGCCGTAACGGCCGTGCAGGGCGTCGTCCGCTCCTACGACCCGGAGACCGGCGAGGGTGTCGTCGTGCGCGACACCGACCGGACCGACATCGTCATCGCCCCGGGCGCCCTCGAGGGCTCGCTCTTCCGGGTGCTGCGCCAGGGCCAGCGCGTGAACTTCGACCTCGACCCCGAGGGACGCGCCACTGCGATCCGCTCGGGCTCCGAGGGCGACATGGGCCTGCCCGATCAGGTGCAGGTCTGAGCCTCCGCTGAGGTCCCCCGCCCCACCGGGCGCGGTTGGGGGCGATAGCGGGCGCGGCCCTACACTCCGCGACCATTCGAACCGGGGGCACCGACGCCGCCGGGCCAGGTCGCAAGGAGTCGTACCCGTGTCCATCGCTGACGACGCCCCCACCAAGCACGCACGGCTCATCGCCTGGGTCGAGGAGATGGCCGCGCTCACGGAGCCGGCGGCCATCCACTGGTTCGACGGCTCCCAGGCCGAGGCCGACCGCCTCGCCGCCCAACTCGTCGAGGCGGGCACGTTCGTGCCGCTGGACCCGGCCAAGCGCCCGAACTCCTACTGGGCCGCCACCGACCCCTCGGACGTCGCCCGGGTCGAGGACCGCACCTTCATCTGCTCCGAGCGGGAGATCGACGCCGGGGCGAACAACAACTGGCGCGACCCGGCCGAGATGCGCTCCCAGCTCGACTCGCTGTTCCGCGGTTCGATGCGAGGCCGCACGATGTACGTGGTGCCGTTCTCGATGGGTCCGCTCGGCTCGCCACTGTCCTACATCGGCGTCGAGATCACCGACTCGCCGTACGTCGCGCTCTCGATGCGCGTCATGACCCGGGCCGGGCAGGCCGCGCTGGATGTGCTCGGCGACGACGGGGACTTCGTGCCGTGCATGCACTCGCTCGGCGCCCCGCTCGCCGAGGGCCAGGCCGACTCCGCATGGCCGTGCAACCCGGACGAGAAGTGGATCGTCCACTTCCCCGAGTCCCGTGAGATCTGGTCGTACGGCTCCGGCTACGGCGGCAACGCGCTGCTCGGCAAGAAGTGCTTCGCCCTGCGCATCGCCTCGGTCATCGCCCGGGACCAGGGTTGGCTGGCCGAGCACATGCTCATCCTCAAGCTCACGAACCCGAAGGGTGCGGTGCGCTACGTCGCCGCCGCGTTCCCGTCGGCCTGCGGCAAGACCAACCTCGCCATGCTCATCCCCTCGATCCCCGGCTGGAAGGCCGAGACGATCGGCGACGACATCGCTTGGATGAAGTTCGGTCCCGACGGGCGCCTGCGTGCCATCAACCCCGAGTTCGGGTTCTTCGGCGTGGCGCCGGGCACGAACATGGAGACGAACCCGAACGCCATGCTCACGCTCGACGCGAACACGGTGTTCACCAACGTGGCCCTGACCGACGACGGTGACGTCTGGTGGGAGGGCATGACCGAGGAGCCCCCGGCGCACCTCATCGACTGGAAGCGCAACGACTGGACTCCGCAGTCCGGCTCGGACGCGGCCCACCCGAACTCCCGGTTCTGCGTGCCGGCTGCGCAGTGCCCCGTCATCGCCGACGAGTGGGAGGACCCGGCCGGCGTGCCGATCGACGCCATCCTGTTCGGTGGCCGGCGCGCCTCCACCGTGCCGCTCGTGTTCGAGTCCCGAGACTGGGAGCACGGTGTCTTCGTCGGCGCCACCATGGGCTCGGAGAAGACCGCGGCGGCGTTCGGTGGTCTGGGCGACCTCCGTCGCGACCCGATGGCCATGCTGCCGTTCTGCGGGTACAACATGGGTGACTACTTCGCCCACTGGCTCACGATGCCGTCGCACACCGACCGCGACAAGCTTCCCCGGATCTTCGGCGTGAACTGGTTCCGCAAGGACGAGTCGGGCAAGTTCCTGTGGCCCGGTTACGGCGAGAACTCCCGAGTGCTCAAGTGGGTCTTCGAGCGCTGCGAGGGCGAGGGTGCAGGCGTGGAGACCGCCATCGGCACCGTCCCGACCCTCGAGGACCTCGACCTCGCCGGTCTGGACGCCGACCCGTCGAAGATCGAGGCGGCCGTGGCGGTGCACACCGAGGAGTGGAAGCAGGAGGTCGGGTTCATCCGCGACCACTTCGCCTCGGTGGGCGAACGCCTCCCCGCGGACCTGCGGACCCAGCTCGACGCCCTCGAGGCCCGGCTCGGCTGACGCCACCGCCCCCGAGGAGTTCCTCACCTGCGCCCCGGCCCGGTCGGGGCGCAGGTCGCGTCCCGGCCCGGTCGATCAGTCGCGGGCGCGACCCGCGCGCAGCGCCCGACGGGCGTGCCGGGCGATGGCGAGGTCGATGAGGCGGTCGAGGAGTTCGGGGTACGGCACCCCACTGATGCCCCACAGGCGCGGGTACATCGAGATCGGCGTGAACCCCGGGATCGTGTTGACCTCGTTCACGAGGAAGCCGCGTCCCGTCTCCTCGAGGAAGAAGTCGACCCGGGCCATGGCCTCGAGCCGGCACGCGGAGAACGCGTCGAGCGCGAGCTGACGCACCTCGGCCTCCTGGGCCTCGGTGAGCGGCGCCGGCGCGAGCAGTTCGGCCGCGCCGTCCTCGTACTTGTCGGCGTACGTGTAGAACTCGGCGCCCGGCACGATCTCCCCGGGCCGCGAGGCCTCGGGCCGACGGTCCCCGAGCACCGCCACCTCGATCTCGCGCCCGGTGATGGCCTCCTCGGCGAGCACCCACTCGTCGAAGCGCAGCGCGTGCCG
>JALRDW010000268.1 GCA_023262065.1 Acidimicrobiia bacterium
GTATTGATTCAACATCATGGGCAGAAATGATAAATCTATGGAAAACTCCTACAACTAAACTAGGTGCGATAGTTACACCAACGGTGTAAAATGAAAGAGACCATCGGCGATAGCAGCCTATTTTTGTCTCCTTCCATTCTCGAGCATGAACTTGAGCTCCACGTATGTCCCTTGGCAGCACCCGTAGCTTGCAAGGGTGGAAGGAACTGCTGCAGCGGCGCCGGGCCGAACTCGCCGACCGGCTCGCGCGGTCCCGCCGGAACCGCACGCCCGCGATCGATCGCTACACCCGCTCCCTCGCGGAGCACCGCACCGACTCCGTCGAGCGCGACCTCGCGTGGATCGACGCCCTGATCGACGGGGAGCGCCCACCGGCACCCCCGACCGAACCCACCGACCGACCCCAGGAACAGGAACAAGGAGCCACCGCATGAGCACGAACAAGGTCCGCGTCGCCATCGCAGGCGTCGGCAACTGCGCGAGCAGCCTCGTGCAGGGCATCGAGTACTACAAGAACGCGGAGCCCGGAGACGACGTCCCCGGTCTCATGCACGTCGTCCTCGGCGGGTACCACGTCCGTGACGTGGAGTTCGTCGCTGCGTTCGACGTCGACGCGACCAAGGTCGGCCTCGACCTCGGCAAGGCGATCTTCTCCGGCCAGAACAACACGGTGCGCTTCTGCCACAACGTGCCGGACGCCGGGGTGATGGTGCAGCGGGGCCCGACGCTCGACGGTCTCGGCAAGTACTACCGGCTCACCATCGAGGAGAGCCCGGTGGAGCCGGTCGACGTCGCCCAGGCCCTGCGCGACGCAAAGGCGGACGTGCTCGTGTCGTACCTCCCCGTCGGCTCGGAGGAGGCACAGAAGTACTACGCCCAGGCGTGCATCGACGCCGGCGTCGCCTTCGTGAACGCCATCCCGGTGTTCATCGCGTCGAACCCCGAGTGGGCCGCGAAGTTCGAGGCCGCGAACGTGCCGATCGTCGGTGACGACATCAAGAGCCAGGTCGGCGCCACGATCGTGCACCGGATCCTCGCCCGCCTCTTCGAGGACCGCGGCATGGTGCTCGACCGCACCTACCAGCTCAACGTCGGCGGCAACATGGACTTCAAGAACATGCTCGAGCGCGAGCGACTGGAGTCCAAGAAGATCTCGAAGACGCAGTCGGTCACCAGCCAGCTCGAGAACGGGATCGCCGACGACGACGTCCACATCGGTCCCTCGGACCACGTGGCCTGGCTCGAGGACCGCAAGTGGGCCTACATCCGACTCGAGGGTCGCAACTTCGGTGACGTGCCGCTCAACGTCGAGCTCAAGCTCGAGGTCTGGGACTCCCCGAACAGCGCCGGCGTCATCATCGACGCGCTGCGGTGCGCCAAGATCGCGCTCGACCGCGGCATCGGCGGTCCGCTGCTCGGACCGTCGGCGTACTTCATGAAGTCGCCTCCGGTGCAGTACACCGACGCCGAGGCGCACGAGATGGTGGAGAACTTCGCCGCCGGCGAGTAGACCACCGGCACCACCCGTCGAACCGGAGAGCGCGCCCGTGCAGGACAGCACCGCCAGCCAAGCCCACCGCCTGCTCGGGCCGCTCACCGGCCGCCGTGTCCTCGACCTCGGCTGCGCCGGCGGCGAGGCCGCCGTCGCCTTCGCGCAGGGCGGCGCCACCGTGCTCGCGGTCGACGACACCGCGGAACGCGTCGAGGCGACCCGCGCCCTCGCCGAGCGCAACGACGTCCGCTTCGAGGTGCACCACGCGGATCTCGCCGAGCTCGCGTTCCTGCGGGCCGACTCCATCGACGCCGCCTACTCCGACGGCGCGCTCGCCGAGGTCGCCGACCTCGCCCGCGTCGTGCGCCAGGTCCACCGGGTCCTCCGGCAGGGCGCGCCGTTCGTCATCGTCCTGCCCCACCCGTTCGGCGGGTACGCGGTGCCGAGCGTGCCCACCCTCGACGACGCGCACCGTCCGCGGGTGCGCACCTTCACCGAGGTGTTCACCGAGCTCGTCCGTGCCGGGTACCGGGTCGACACCCTGCTCGAGCCCGAACTGCCCTCCTCCGACGGACGGGACCCCGGCGTCACCATCCTGCGCGCCCGCAAGGAGGGCGTCTGAGCCGGCGTCAGCCGGTGATGCCGCGTTCGGCCGCCCAGGCGTCGAGCAGGCGGTAGGCCTCGACCTCGTCGATCGGCCCCTCGTCGAGCCGGATCTCGAGGAGGTGCTCCAGCGCCTCGCCGATCACCCGTGACGGTGCGATGCCGAGGTGATCCATGACCTGTCGGCCGTCGAGCGGCGGTCGGATCGCGTCGAGCTCCTCCTGAGCCCGCAACTCCTCGATGCGGCGCTCGAGCTCGTCCATCCGCCGCTCGAGCGCCGCGGCCCGCTTGCGGTTGCGGGTCGTGCAGTCGCACCGCTGGAGGTGGTTGAGTCGGGCGAGGAGCGGACCCGCATCGCGCACGTACCGTCGCACCGCCCTGTCGGTCCAGCCCATCGCGTAGGTGTGGATGCGCAGGTGCAGGTAGACGAGCTGGGTGACGTCCTCGATCATCTCGTTCGGGTAGCGCAGCGCCGACATGCGGTCGCGGGTCATGCGCGCGCCCACCACCTCGTGATGGTGGAAGGAGACCCCACCGCGCTCGAACGACCGGGTCCGCGGCTTGCCGACGTCGTGGAACAGCGCGGCCAGCCGCACCGTGAGATCGTCCGGGTCGGTGTTGTTCACCACCGCGATGGTGTGCGCGAGGACATCCTTGTGGTGGTGGATCGGGTCCTGCTCGAGCTGCATCGCGTTGAGTTCGGGCAGGAACTCGTCGCTGAGTCCCGTCCGGGCGAGGAACCAGAGCCCGGCCGAGCAGTCCGCGACCTGGAGCAGCTTCGAGAGCTCGTCCCGGATGCGCTCGGCGCTCACGATCGCGAGCCGCGCGCGCATGGCCTCCACTGCAGCGACGAGCGCGACGTCCGGCTCGAGCCCGAAGCCCGCGATGAACCGGGCCGCGCGCATCATGCGCAGCGGGTCGTCGGCGAAGGAGGCCTCCGGGGCCTGGGGGGTGCGCAGTCGGCGGTGGACGAGGAGGTCCTCGAGCCCTCCGTGCGGATCGACGAGCACGGGATCGGCCAGCACCTCGATCGCCATGGCGTTCACGGTGAAGTCGCGGCGCACGAGGTCGGACTCGATGTCGTCGGCGTACGCGACCTCCGGCTTGCGGCTCTCCGGTCGGTAGACGTCCCCCCGGAAGGTCGTGATCTCGAGGTCACGGCCGGCCACCCGTGCGCCGACCGTGCCGAAGGCCTTGCCCTGGAGCCAGAGCGCGTCCGCGATCGGACCGACCGCGCGCTCGATGTCGTCCGGTCGGGCCGAGGTGGTGAGATCGAGGTCGCCGAGATCCCGGTTCGCGAACGCGTCGCGCACCGAGCCACCGACGAGGTACGTGCGGTGGCCGTCCGCCGCGAGGCGCGCCGCAACGACGCGCGTGGGCGCATCGGGGGCGAAGACGGTGGCGAGCCGCGGCGGGATGCCGTTCACGGCACCCATTCTGGCCGCGGGGTCGCCGTGGGCCCCGCACGCGCCCGCCGGGGCGGGCCGGTCAGGACTCCGAACGGGCCTCGTCGAGGTGGGCCCGCTGGAGGTCCACCGCATCCATCTTGAGCCGCAGGTCGTGGGAGTTCGTCGAGGTCGCGAGCGCGTCGCGTCGGGTGACCGAACCCTGCTCGTACAAGGACAGCAGGCTCTGATCGAAGGTCTGCATGCCGTAGTACTCGCCCTCGGCGATGAGTTCCTCGAGCTCATGGGTGGCCGACGGATCCACGATCTTGTCGAACACCCGACCGGTGGCGACGAGCACCTCCATCGCGGGGACCCGACCCTTGCCGTCGGCCCGCTGCACCAGTCGCTGGGAGACGATGCCCCGCAGTGAACCGGCGAGCGACATCCGGACCTGCTGCTGCTGGTAGGGCGGGAAGAAGTCGATGACCCGGCTGATCGTCTCGGTCGCACTCATCGTGTGGAGCGTGGCGAACACGAGGTGGCCGGTCTCGGCGGCCGACAGCGCGGCCCACACGGTCTCCGGATCCCGCATCTCGCCGATGAGGATGACGTCGGGGTCCTGCCGCAGCACCCGCTTCATCGCGGCGTGGAAGTCCTCGGTGTCGGTGCCGATCTCGCGCTGGTTCACGATGCAGCGCTTGTCGGGGTGCAGGACCTCGATCGGGTCCTCGATCGTCACGATGTGCTTCGACATCGTCTCGTTGATGTGGTCGATCATCGCGGCGAGCGTCGTGGTCTTGCCCGAACCCGTCGGTCCGGTCACGAGCACGAGGCCCCGCGGCTCCTCGGCGAGCCGGCGCACCACCGGCGGGAGCCCGAGCGACTCGAACGACGGGATGCCCGGCAGCACGCGGCGCAGCACCATGCCCACGCTGCCCCGCTGACGGAAGACGTTGACGCGGAAGCGCCCGAGCCCGGACACGGTGTGCGCGAAGTCGGCCTCCTGGCACTCGAGGAACTCGTCGGCGCGGTTCTTCGGCATGATGGCGAACGCGACGCGCTCGGTGTCGGCCGGGTTCACGTCGGGCAGATCCGAGAGCGGCTGGAGCAGGCCGTCGACCCGCAGGTACGGCGGCGAACCCACCTTGATGTGGACGTCGGACGCCTCCCGGCGGACGGCCTCGTGGAGCAGGGCATCGAGATCGAGCACGGCGAACACCTCGTGAGCACCGGGGGGACGGTCCCCGCCGGACGACGACTGAGTATCGGTCGGTCCCCGGGCCACCTGAAGGACCGGTTCGCCGGGTCGGGGTGGGCCTCAGTCCCCGGTCCGGGCCCGCCACAGGGCCTCGGCCGCGTCCACCATCCGGTCGCCCGGACCACCCGCCGTGGGAGCCTCGGTGGCGGGTCCCGGCCCAGCTCCGACCAGCACCGGGAGCGTGGCGGCGACCGAGTCCCGCAGCGCGTCGAGGTCGTACCCGCCCTCGAGGAAGGTGATCGCCCGGCCCGGCGGGGCGAGGGCGAGGATCCGGGAGGTGATGAGGGGGTAGTCCCCGGCCGAGAGGCCGAGCCCGGTCAGCGGATCGGCCCGGTGGGCGTCGAACCCGGCCGACAGCAGCACCCAGTCGGGGGCGAAGGCCGCGGCCACCGGGGCCACGACGCGATCGAGGCCGGCGAGGTAGTGATCGCCCGTGGCTCCCGCCGGCAGGGGGATGTTCAGGGTGGTGCCCTCCCCGGCGCCCACTCCGACCTCATCGTGGCGACCCGTCCCGGGGTACAGCGGCCACTCGTGGAACGAGACGTAGAGCACCCGCGGGTCCTCGAGGAAGATGTCCTGGGTGCCGTTGCCGTGGTGGGCGTCGAAGTCGACCACGAGGACGCGCTCGCCGCGGGCGACCAGCGCCGCCGCGGTGATCGCCACGTTGTTGAGGAGGCAGAAGCCCATCGGGCGGTCCGCGGTGGCGTGGTGGCCGGGCGGCCGGATCGCGAGGAACGCTCCGGTGCCCCGACCGGCGTCGAGCGCCTCGATCGCCGCGAGGCCGGCCCCGGCGGCCAGACGCGCCGTGGCCCACGAGTCCGGCCCCATGGAGGTGTCCGGATCGCACCGGCCACCCCCACCGGCGTCGAGCGCCGCCAGACGATCCAGGTGGGCGGCCGGGTGGACCCGGAGCAACTCGTCGCGGGTGGCCTCCCGGGGGTCGAGCACCCGTCGGGCCTCGACGAGGCCACTCGCCTCGATCCCGGCGCGCACGGCCCCGAGCCGGGCCGGACGCTCGGGGTTCCGGGGCCCCGGCCGGTGGTCCTCGAACCGGGGATCGGCGACGACGAGCAGCACGGCGACGAAGGTAATCCCCCCGGGTGCGCGTACGCTCCCACGCGTGGAGGAGCAGACCCTGCGCTGGCCCGGGGGCTGGGCACGACTCGGGCCCTGGCGGGGTCGCGAGGACGTCGCCTACCTCTCCCTCGGCGCCGATCGACCGCCCGAGGCCGCCTTCGTCGAGCGCTGCCTCCAGTCGTTGCGTCGTCAGGGGTACGCGCGCGTCATCACGAGCGCCCTCGCACCCGGCGAGAGCCTCCCGTTCGTCGACTCGGGGTTCGAGGTGCACGAGCGGCTCCACCTCCTGGAGCACCGGATGGCCGGGATCCCGGCGACCGAGCGGAGGACCCGGCGGGCCCGGCGGGCCGACCGACCCACGATCCTCGAGATCGACGGGCGCGCGTTCGACGACTTCTGGCACCTCGACGACACCGGGTTCGACCACGCCGTGCGGGCCACCCCGAACACCCGGGTCCGGGTGGGGGATGACGAGGGGGCCGTCGTGGCCTACGCGGTCACCGGACGGGCGGGCGAGCAGGGCTTCCTCCAACGCCTCGCCGTCGATCCGGCGCGGCACCGGACGGGCTGGGGCCGCGCGCTCGTGGTCGACGGGCTCCGGTGGCTGCGGCGCCATGGGGTCACCCGGACGCTCGTGAACACCCAGCTCGCCAACGACCCGGCGCTCGCGCTCTACCGCGCCTGCGGGTTCACCGAGTTGCCCGTGGGCCTCACCGTGCTGGCCCGAGCCCTGTGATCGGACGCCGCGCGGCCGGCGCGCTCGCGGTGGTGCTCGCGGTCCTCGCTGCGCCGCTCGCGGCTGGGAGCCGGGCCGAGGCCGCCGGCCCGCGCGTCTCGATCGCCTTGCGGAGCCAACCGGCGTGGGCGAGCGCGGGCGACGACGTGCGTCTCGGCCTCACCGTGCGCGGCGACGTGCGCGGGCTCGAGGTGCGCGCGGTCATCCACACGTACCTGACGACCCGCGCCGGATTCGACCGTGCCGTCACCGGATCACGCCTCGGCGGCATCGTCGGGACCGCGGCCGCCCCGGCCGACGCGCTCCCGTTCGGCACCCTCACGCTCCCGCTGCAGGATCCGGGGGCCGAACGCGACACGACCCGAATCCGCGTCCCCTTCCCCCGGGGTGGCCGGGCCGGGGTGTTCCCGGTCGCGGTCGAGGTGCGCAACCCGTCCACCGGCGAGCGCGCCGCGTCGTTCGTGACCTTCCTCACGATCGTGGCCCCCCTCGACGACGGCGCACCCGTCCTCGAGCCGCTGCGGGTCGCGTGGATCTGGCCGATCGTCGCCCCGCCGGCCACCGCCGACGACGGTCGCCGTTCGGAGGCCTTCGCCCGCACGATCGCGTCGGAGGGCCGGCTCGGGCGGATCGCCGCGGGGCTCGACCGCACCGCATCGATCCCGATCACCCTGCAGTCGGACCCGGCGACCCTGCTGTCCTGGAGCGCGGCGACCGACGAGTCGGCCCGGGCCGGGTTCGCGCGCGTCCGGAGCGCCACCGCGGATCCGCAGCACGAGACGCTCGGCGCGACCTACACCCCGATCTCGATCCCGGCGTTCATCGCCGCCCAGCTCCCGGACCTCGCGGTGAACGAGCTCGACGCCGGGATCGTCGCGATGCGCAGTGCCACCGATCGACCCGTGAGCCCGCAGGTGACCGCGGCCCGGCCCCTCGATGCGGCAGCGCTGGCCCTGCTCACCCAGCACGGAGCGACGCGGGCGATCGTCAGCCCGCGCGACCTCGTGTCGACCGGGACCCCGAACCTCACCCCCGCCCGTCCCTTCACGCTGAGCGCCGGTGGCACGACCCTGCCCGCCGTGCAGACCGACGACGCGCTCGCCGAACTGTTCGCCCGGCCCGCGACGTCCGCACTGCAGGCCGCCCGGTTGCTCAACGGCCTCGCACTCATCGCACTCGAGCTGCCCAGCCAGCGCCGGGGCGTCGTCGTGCAGGGCGCGCTGCGCTGGTCGCCCGCGACCGCCGCCCTCACCGATGTGGCCGAGGGCCTCGACGGCCACCCGCTCCTCGCCCCCACGACGGTGTCGGGCCTGTTCACCGACGTCCCGGTCGAACGCACCGGCAGCCGGGCCACCGTGCGCCGCCTCGCACCGGTCCGTCCGGGCCCGCTGCCGGTCGACCCCGCCGCGCTGCGGGCGACCCGCGAACGGGTGGACGCCTTCGCCGCGTTCGCGGGCAACGGCGAGACCACCCAGCAGGCCCAGGAGCACGTGCTCGTCGCACCGTCGTCGACCTGGGGCCCCCGGGAGGGGGCGGCGCAGCTCGCGGCGGCGAACACCACGATGGACGCGTTCATCGCCAAGGTCCGCGCGCCGGTGTCCCGCACGCTCACCCTCACCTCGCGCACCGGCGTCGTGCCGCTGTCCTTCCAGAACGACACCGGCCAGCCCCTGCAGGTCCGCCTGCGGCTGCGCAGTGATCGCCTCACCTTCCCGGACGGCAAGGAGCAGATCCTCGACCTGCCACCGAACAACACCACGGTGCAGGTCCGGGTCAACACGACCTCGCCCGGTTCGTTCCCGCTGCTCCTGTCCGTGACCTCGGTCGACGGTCGCATCGTGATCGAACGGACCCGCATCACCGTGCGCTCGAGCGTGGTGAGCGGCATCGGCATTGCGCTCACCGCGACGGCCGGCGTGTTCCTCGTGGTCTGGTGGGTCACCCACTGGCGCCGCACCCGCCGTCGGCGGGTCGAGGTCGACGCGTGACCGACCCGACGCCCCGGCCCGTCGAGGCGGCCCCGCGCCGCCAGCTCGCCCGCAGCGGGATCGCCGTCGCCGCGGGCACCGCCCTCTCACGGATCACCGGGTTCATCCGGGTCGCCGCGCTCGCCGCGCTCGGGTTCGCCCGCCTCACCGACGTCTACAACATCTCCAACTCGACGCCCAACATCGTCTACGAGCTGCTGCTCGGCGGCATCCTCACCGCTTCCCTCGTCCCACTCTTCGTCGAGTACCACCAGCACGACGACGATCGCGCGGTCGACGCGATCACGACCGTTGCGATGGTCGCCCTCGTCGCGGTGTCCGCGCTCGGGGTCGTGTTCGCACCGGTCATCGCGGGCGTGTACACCTCACGGCTCTCCGGTGACGTCGCCGCGCAGCAGGCGCTCATGACCGACCTGCTGCGCATGCTCATGCCGCAGATCCTCTTCTACGGCATGACCGCACTGTTCACCGCGATGCTCAACGCGCGACGCCGTTTCGCGGCGGCGGCGTTCGCGCCCGCGCTCAACAACCTCGTCGTCATCGGCGTGCTGCTGGCCCTGCCCGGTCTCGCGCCCGGTCGGGAGACGGTGCCGAGCGTGCTCGACCACCCGAGCGAGAAGTGGCTGCTCGGACTCGGGACCACCCTCGGCGTCGTGGTGATGACGGTGGTCCTGTGGCCCGCACTGCGACGGGCCGGCGTGCGACTGCGGCTGGTCTGGGACATCCGCCACCCGGCGGTCCGTCGTCTGGCCCGGCTCTCGGGGTGGACCGTGGGGTACGCGATCGCCAACCAGATCGCGTTCTGGGTCGTGCTCGTGCTCTCGTACCGCACGTCGGGGGACACCTCCTCGTACCTCGCGGCCTTCACCTTCTTCCAACTCCCGCACGGACTGCTCACGGTGTCGGTCATGACCGTCGTCGGTCCCGAACTCGCGCGCGCCGCCATCGCCGGCGATGAGGGTGCGTTCCGTCGGCGCTTCGCGTCGGGACTGCGGGTCATCGGGCTCGTCGTGATCCCGGCGGGAGCGCTCATGGTCGTGCTCGCCCGGCCGATCATCACCGGCGCGCTCGACTACGGGAACTTCACCGCGGCCTCGGTCACCACCACGGCGGGCACCCTCGCCTGGTTCGGCGTGGGCCTGTTCGCGTTCTCCGCGTACCTCTACACCGTTCGCGGCATGTACGCGCAGCTCGACACACGCACCCCGTTCCTCGTGAACCTGCTCGAGAACGCGATCAACATCGGCCTCGCCGTGGCGCTCTACCCGCACCTCGGCGTGCGCGGGCTCGCGATCTCGTGGAGCGTGGCGTACTCGGTGGCGGCGATCGTGGCCTGGGTGGTCCTCGACCGCCGCGTCGGCGGGCTCGAGGGACCGCGGACGCTCGGCGTGTTCGCCCGCGTGCTCGTCGCCACGGCGCTCGGGGCTGCGACGGCCTGGGGCGTGGATCGCCTCATCGACCCGGCGACCGCGCCGGCCGCCATCCTCACCGTGGTCGTGGGGGGACTCGCCGGGCTCGCCGTGGCGGTGGGCGGCGCAGCGGCCCTCGGTGTCCCCGAGATCACGGAACTCCGCACGACTCTCACCCGCAGCCCCCGTCCGGGTGGTATGACGTCCGGGTGAGCGGATCGTTCCCGAACGATCGGACCCGACCGGGCGAACGCCCCGACCTCGAGAGGGAGACCCCGTGACCATCCGCATCGTCACCGACAGCGCCTGCGACCTGCCCGACGAGCTCGTCCGGGCCCACGGCATCGAGGTGGTGCCGCTCAGCATCACGTTCGGCGACGAGACCCTCGTCGACCGGGAGCAGCTCGGTGTCGACGAGTTCTGGACCCGGCTCACGACGATGAAGGGGGTCCCGCAGACCGCTGCACCCTCGATCGGTGCGTTCGAGCAGGCGTTCCGCAGGCTCATCGCCGAGGGTGCGACCGGCATCGTGTGCGTGAACCTGGCGTCCGCCCTCTCGGCCACGATGCAGTCGGCCGAGCTCGCGGCCCGCTCCGTCACCGACGTGCCGATCGAGGTCATCGACTCCGAGAGCGCGACCATCGGCATCGGACTCATGGCCGTCGCCGCCGCCCGCCTCGCCGAGCAGGGCGCGGACCTCGCCACCGTGACCGCGGCGGTGCGCAGCCAGGTCGCCCGCACCCGCATCTTCGGCGCGCTCGACACCCTCGAGTTCCTCAAGCGCGGTGGTCGCGTCGGCGCGGCGAAGGCCCTCGTCGGCGAGGTGTTGTCGGTGAAGCCGTGCATCACCGTGCGCGGCGGGAAGATCGACGAGGCCGGCAAGGTGCGGACCCGATCGAAGGCCCTCGCCTGGCTGCTCGGCGCGCTCGACCAGGCGAAGGACCCCGAGCTGCTCATGGTGTTCCACGGTCTGGCCGAGGACGCACCGGAGTTCATCGAGAAGGTGCAGGCGCGCTTCCCGGGCGTGGAGCTGGTGACCGGTGTGCTCGGACCCGTGGTCGGCACCCACACCGGTCCGCGGGCCATCGGTGTCGGCTGGGTCGAATCCGCCTGACCGCGACGAACGCGATCGCGCGTCTACCGTCGCGGATCGCATGAGCACCGACGCCACCCTCCCCTTCGGCGACGACACCGACGACGCCGTCCTCGCGATGCTCGACGGCCGTCTGGCCGAGTTCGCCGCGGGCCGCGGGCTCACCGAGGCCGAGGTGCGGGACCGACTCGAGCGGTGGCCGGGCCTCGGATCCCGCATCTCGACCGTGGTGGCCGCCCGGCGCGGGACGCGTCCGGCGTGGCGCCGCCCCCGCAACCTCGGCGTCATCGCGGGCGCGATCATCGCCGCCGTCGTCGTCGTCGCCTTCGCGGTCGTGCTGCTCACCGGGTCGGAGGACGAACCCGCCGCGAAGGCGAAGGGCGCGCACTCGCACGTCATGGACTCCTACATCGGGTCGGTCGGTGAGATCGGGACCGACGAGGCGCTGCGTACCGCGATCGTGCGCCGGGGCCGGGTCGACGCGGGCCTCGCCGCGGATCCCACGGCGACGAGCCTGCTCAACGGATCGGGCCTGTCGATCGCCGCTGAACGGTGCGTGCGCGTGAACCTCCCCGGGCGCACGGTGAGCCTGCTCGCGACAGGCACCTGGCAGGAGCAGCCGGCCGTGGTCTACGTGGCCGATGTCACCGGTGCCCGTGTCGCCTTCGTGAGCGATCTGGCGGGTTGCGCCATCCTCTACTCCCTGCGCCTCTGACCCGGCCGGGCACGGCTCGACCGCCGACGGGTACGCTCCGGCGCTGCGGAACCGCGAGCCCAAGGAGCGCCGCCGTCATGGCCGAGTGGAGTGATACCGCCGTCGAGACGATCGAGAAGGTCGTCGTCGGCATCCGGGACAAGGCGGTCGTCCCCGCCGAGCGCGCCTCGCGCATGATCGTGTTCGGACTCTTCGTCACGATCCTCGCCCTCACCGCGTTCACGTTGCTCCTGGTCGGCCTGCACCGCGTGCTCGGCATCCCGCTCCCGGTGTGGGCGGCGTGGATCGTCGAGGGGATCCTGCTCTCCCTGCTCGGGTACGTCGTGTGGAGGCAGCGGTCGCGGTTCGCGCAGGCGGACGCCGATGCCTGAGGTCCGTGACGTCCTCATCGTCGGGTCGGGTCCGGCCGGCCTCACCGCCGCCATCTACACCGCGCGCGCCAACCTGCGCCCCATCGTCATCGAAGGTTTCTCCTCCGGCGGTCAGCTCATGCTCACGACCGAGGTCGAGAACTTCCCCGGGTTCCCCGAGGGCATCATGGGGCCCGAACTCATGACGAACATGCGGGCCCAGGCCGAGCGGTTCGGGGCGGAGTTCATCACCGCGAACGCGGACCGGATCGACGTCACCTCCTCCCCGTTCGGCGCGTGGGTGGGCAACGACGAGTACCGCGGCCGGGCCATGATCATCTCGACCGGCGCGACCGCCCGCATGCTCGGCATCGAGGGGGAGGCCGGCCTCGTCGGGCGCGGCGTCTCCACCTGCGCGACCTGCGACGGCTTCTTCTTCCGCGACCACGAGATCGTGGTCGTCGGTGGCGGCGACTCCGCGCTCGAGGAGGCGAGCTTCCTCACGAAGTTCGCGAGCAGGGTCACGCTCGTGCACCGTCGCGACGAGTTCCGCGCCTCGAAGATCATGCAGGACCGTGCGTTCGCCAACCCGAAGATCGAGGTGGCCTGGAACAGCGTGGTCGACTCGCTCATCGGCACCGACAAGCTCGAGGGCGTCGTGCTGCGGGACACCGTCACCGGTGCGACGCGACGGCTCGACGCCACGGGCCTCTTCATCGCGATCGGCCACGACCCGACCACCGAGTTGTTCCGCGGCCACCTCACGCTCGACGGCGACGGATACATCGTGACCGCACCGGACTCGACGCTCACGAGCGTCGACGGCGTGTTCGCCGCGGGCGACGTGCAGGACCACGTCTACCGTCAGGCCATCACCGCCGCCGGGTCCGGCTGCATGGCCGCGATCGAGGCCGAGCGCTGGCTCGCCGCCCACGAGTGAGTCTGTAACCGGCATTCGCCTATCACCGGTTACAGCGCGGGAATACGGGACCCGGTCGCGGCCGTTGGGCTCCGGTACGATCCCCCATCCACCCGCGCGTCGGAACGTCCGGCGCCCGCCCACGTGAAAGGTCCGACGTGTCCGACTCCACCGTCACCATGACCGATGCCACCTTCGACGAGACCGTCGGCGCGGCGTCGACCCCGATCCTCGTCGACTTCTGGGCCGAGTGGTGCGGGCCCTGCAAGATGATCGCCCCGGTCCTCGACGAGATCGCGACCGAGCAGGCCGGCCGGATCACCATCGGCAAGCTCAACATCGACGACAACCCGGACGCCGCCCGTCGGTACGACGTCATGAGCATCCCGACGCTGCTCGTCTTCAAGGACGGCGCGCCGGTGAAGCGCATCGTCGGCGCGAAGGGCAAGGCCCAGCTCCTCCAGGACCTCGCCGAGTTCATCGGGTGACACCGAGCGTCCTCCGGGTCGGCGATCGCGGCGAGCCGGTCCGCGACCTCCAGACCCGGCTGGCCGCCCTCGGCATCCCCTCGGGGGACCAGGCGGGCGAGTTCGGCGCGGCCACCGAGGCCGCCGTTCGGCGATTCCAGGAGTCCCGCCGCATCCGGGTCGACGGCATCGTGGGCCGCCAGACCTGGAGCGCGCTCGTCGAGACCGGGTACACCCTCGGGGACCGGCTCCTGTCGGAGCGGCGTCCCATGCTGCGGGGGGACGACGTCCTCGACCTCCAGCGCCGGCTCAACGCGCTCGGCTTCGATGCCGGGCGGGAGGACGGGATCTTCGGCCCGGACACCGGGCGGGGCCTGCGCGACTTCCAGCGCAACGCCGGGATCTCGAACGACGGCATCGTCGGACCCTCGACGGTGGCGGCCCTCAACCGACTCGGAGTCCAAGCGGGGGAGTCGGTCGCGGCGGTGCGAGAGCGGGAGGCGCTGCGGAACGCGCCGCGGCGCATCGTCGGTCGCCGGATCTTCATCGCGACGCCCCCCGAACTCGCCCGTCTCGGCTCGGTGGTCGAGCGCCACCTCGCGGCGATGGGCGCCACGGTCGTCTCCCGGTTCGACGGCGCCGAGGACTCCCCACTGGCCGACGAGGCGAACCGGTTCGAGGCCGCCCTGTTCCTGGCCCTGCGGCCCGGCGATCGGCCGGGTGCCCGGGTCTGCTACTTCGAGTCGCAGCGCTACCGGTCGGAGGCCGGGTACCGCATGGCGGCCGCGGTGTCGGCCGAACTCGAACCCGTGATCGGCCCCCTCGATCCGGTGAACACGGGTGGTCGGATGCGGGCGGTGCTGCGGGAGACCCGCATGGCGGCGATCGTGGTCGAGCCATCGGCCGAGCACGACGCCGAGGCGACGTCCCGCATCGTCCGACGCATCGAGGAACTCGGTCAGGCCGTGGCTCGGGGAGTGCGGCGCGGGGTGGAGGAGCCGCTCCCGGACGTCACCGCCGAGCACCCGACGGTCGTCATCCCGCCCGAGGACTGAACCCTCGACCTCGCCGCCGCGACCCGCCGGAGGCGGAGTCAGTCGGTCATCGCGCGGTAGATCCGCTCCAGGTCCTCGAGGTCCGAGAACTCGACCACGATCCGGCCTCGCTTGCCGGACATCGTGACCTTCACCCTCGTGTCGAGGTGGTCCCCGAGCAGGTTCTCGAGTTCGAGGAGCGCCGCAGGCCGACCGGCCGTCGTTGCGCCACCGGGCCTGGCGGCGGGCGTGCCGGGGTTCCCGGTCGGCCCACCGTGCTCCCGCACCGCGTCCTCGACCGCTCGGACCGACAGGCCCTCGGCCGCCGCCCGCTTGGCCATCTGCTCCTGGAACCCGCGATCCGGGCTGGCCAGCAACGCCCGGGCGTGGCCCATGTCGAGGGTCCGATCCCGGACCATGACCTGCACGGCGGGCGGCAGTTGGAGGAGCCGCAGCGTGTTGGAGACCGAGGCTCGACTGCGTCCCACCCGGGTCGCGACCTGCTCGTGGGTCATCGAGAAGTCCTCGATGAGCTGCTGGTAGGCGGCCGCCTCCTCCATCGGGTTGAGGTCGGAACGGTGGACATTCTCGACCAGGGCCTGCTCGAGGGCCGCGGTGTCATCCGTCTCCCGGATGAGCGCCGGGATCGTCTGGAGGCCGACCCGACGGGATGCCCGCCAGCGCCGCTCACCAGCGATCAGTTCGAAGGTGCCGTCGCCCTTGGGCCGAACCAGCACCGGCTGGAGCACGCCCTGCTGGCCGACCGAGTCGGCCAGGGCCTGCAGCGCGTCTTCGTCGAACCTGCGGCGAGGCTGGTTGGGGTTGGCGGCGATCAGCCCGGTGGGGATCTCCTGAAGCCGGGCGCCCTCTTCGCC
>JALRDW010000271.1 GCA_023262065.1 Acidimicrobiia bacterium
TGGTCGGCAGTTCGAGCAGGTCGTCGAGGCCGAGCACGCCGAGCGTGCCGGCTCGCTCGAGGAGCGCGTGCAGCACCTCTGCGGTGGCCTGGGCGTCCGCGAGCGCCCGGTGGCACGGCGTCTCCGGGACGCCCAGGTGGCGTGCGAGGGTGCCGAGCTTGAGGTCGGGCACCTCGTCGCGCACGAGGCGTCGTGCGAGACCGAGGGTGTCGACCCGACGGTTCGCGAGCTTCGGGTACCCGGCGCGATCGAGTGCCGCGTCGAGGAACGAGATGTCGAAGCGTACGTTGTGCCCGACGACGACGGCGCCGCCGATGAACTCGATCAGCGCGGGCAGCACCTCCTCGATGGGCGGGGCGGGCAGCACCATGGCCTCGGTGATGCCGGTGATGACCGTGATGGTCGGTGGGATCGGCACTCCCGGGTTCACGAGGGTCTGGAAGGTGCCGAGCCGCTCGCCGCCGCGGTACCGGACCGCTCCGACCTCGGTGATCGCGCACTCGGCGGGGGAGGTGCCCGTGGTCTCGAGGTCGAGGACGACGAAGGTGACCTCGGCGAGGGGCGTGCCGAGCGCGTCGAACGACCGCTGGACGGCCAGGGGTGCGCGACCGGCGGTGGGCGCGTCGGCAGCGGTGGGTGCGTCCCGGCGGGCGAGGGCTCTCACGGCCCCCACCCTAGCGAACAGGTGTTCGGTGGGACGTCACCCGCTGTGGCCGACCGCTCGGAGCCCGGAGGTCCGCGGATGGGCGGGTCGCGCGCCCGTAGGATCGCCCGCAGCATGGCCTCCACCCGCTACCGCTGCACCGGCTGCGGCAACCTCACCCGCTTCGATGTGGCGATCAGCCGCCGGACGCGGGAGTACCACCACTTCACGGTGGGTGGCGATCTCGAGGTCGAGGCCGTCGAGGTGGTCGAGGAGACCGTCGAGTCGGTCGAGTGCCGGTGGTGCCGCGCCACGGGTGACCGCATCGAGGTCCTCGACGCCGGTGACGATGCGGCCGGGGCGGCCTGATCCGATGACGGACGGAGGCGCGGTGCGCGTGGAGCCGACGGTGCCGCCCGTTCCCTCCGACCTGCTCGCGCCGCTGCTCGGCGTGGCGGCCGACGTCCTCGTCGATTTCGAGGAGGCACCCGAGGGTCTCGCCGCGGACGACGGGTTCGGCGATGAACTCGTCCTCGCCGCCTCGGACGACGCGCTGCGGCGCGCGATCGACCAGGACGCGTCGTTCCGGCGGTCCGTGAGCGCGCGGTTCATGGAGGACCCGCGGGCGATCGATGCACTCGACGGCTGGAGCGTGGACGCCGCGCTCGATCGCGTGCGCGAGGCGGCCGGGGCGGGCACGCTGCCCGTGCTCGTGTCGGCGCTCTACGCGTCACGCCCGACGGGCTGGGGGTACGGCCTCGGTGCGGCGTGCGCCATCGATCCCGGGGCGAGCCGGGCGGACGGTCCGACCGCTGCGGATGCGGGCGAGGAGATCCGGGCCGCCCTCGAGATGGCCGAGCAGGCCGAGGACGGCGCGCGCCGGGCCCGCGAGGAACTGGCGACGCTGCGGTCCCGCCTCGAGCGGGCCGACGAGGACGCTCGGCGTGCCCGGACGGAGGTCGACGCCGCCCGCGCCCGGGCCGAGCAGGCCGAGGAGGCCGCCCACCGGGCCCAGGGCGCGTGCGAGGAGGCCGAGCGTCGGTTCCAGCGCGCGGAGCACCGCCTGCGGGAGGAACGCGCCGAGGCCGAGGCCCGCATGGCCGGCCCACGTCACGACCTCGAGCACGCCCATGCGCGCATCGCGGAGCTCGCGGCGGAACTCGCCTCGTTCGAGCGCCGGCTCGTGCAGGCCGATGCCGACCGTGCGGTCGCAGTGGATCGGGCCCGCGCCGCCGAGCTCGAGATCGAGGAGACCAAGCGCGGCCGGCTGCCGGCGCACGAGCGCATCGCGCTCGCGGACGCCGCGTCACTGGCCCGTCGCCTGAGCGCCCGCCTCGATGAGCTCACCCCGCCCGAGGTCGCGCCCACGCGGGCCGCCCCGGTCGTCGCGGCGCCGGACCCGGCGACGGCGGTGGACCCGGCGGCGCGTGCGGCGGCGCCGACCGGGTCACGGCCGGCCCCGCGCATCCCGGTGGGCATGCGCGCCGACACGGTCGAGGGCATCGATGCCATCCTGCGGACGCCGCGCCTCGTCGTGGTGGTCGACGCATCGCCCGCCGCCCGCGCGGCGTGGCCCGCGGAGCGGGTCGGCGAGCAGCGCAAGCACCTCGTGGCGGCGTTGCGGGCCCTGCACGCCCGGTACCGCTGCGACCTCGTCGCAGTGTTCCTCGGTGACGACCTCGAGCCTCCGGCGAAACTCGGCCGGCCCGGGGTGCGCGCCGTGCTCACCGAACCCGGCGAGGCGGTCGAGGCGCTGATCCTGCGTGAGGTCGCGGCCGTGCCGGCCTCGGTGCCGGTGCTCGTGATCTCCTCGGACGGGCACGTGCCGGCCGAGGTCGGCCGCCTCGGTGCCACCACGGTCGCCATCGAGCCGTTCCTCGCCGCCATCACGGCCTGATCGTCCGCGCTGGTCCCCGTCCCGGGACCGTGTCCGACCCACCTGCGATCGTTCGCCCGGTCGGTGCGCGCCCCGAGCGCACCGCCAGGCCCGGAGGTGCGAGCGGATGGACGAGCGGATGGACGAGCAGATCGGTGAGTGGATCGACACGCCGGTCGAAGGGCGACCGGACGCCGGGCCCACCGAGGCGGGTCCCGCCGCCGTGTCCCACGGCTCCACCGGCCACGTGGTGGTCGTGCCGTTCGGCCGGCGAGGGGTGACGGCTGCGACCGAGTCCTGCATGGAGGCCGATGCGGAGTCCCGGCTGCGTCACCCCTCCGCCGGTGGTCGACCGTCGATGCGGATCGACTGCGGCGAGTGCGTCATGGAGGGCACGGACGCGTGCGCGGACTGCGTCGTCTCGTTCGTCGTGAACCGTGAACCGGGCGATGCGCTCGTCGTCGACGTCGAGGAGGCCCGGGCGGTGCGCATCCTCGCCGACGCCGGCCTGCTCCCGACCCTGCGACACCGACGCAGGGCGTCGGGTGGTGTGTGACGCAGGGCGTCGGGGAGCGTCGAGGGCGGTCAGTCGTCCTTGAGCGCCACGGCGTTCGGCGTCACGTTCATCTTCGGCTCGTAGGCCGCGACCTCGACGTCCCGGGCCAGTCCGTCGTACTTCGCGTGGAGTTCGGCGGTGCACGACGCGCACATCCCGTAGAACCGCATCTCGTGCTCGGTGCGGCAGCGCATGCACGGGCGGACGCGGGGTGCGATGTCGAGGGTCACGGGTGGTCCTCGGGTCGGGGGTCGAACGAGCGGTGGCGCCCGACGGTACGCGCCCGGACCCGGGTGGGCGCGGATCGTCGGCGCGTTCGGCGTGCGGGCACTGTGCGCTGGGTGGTCCGTGGACCCGAGGCCGGGAACCGCCGGTGGCCTCCTCGGTCCCGGTAGCGTTCGGCACGGTTCGAAGCGACCCGATGCGAGGAGGCGACGGTGACGACGGTGCTGGGAGCGGCAGAGGTCTCGGGCGGTGTGGACGCCGGCCTCCTCGTCCTGCGGGTGGCGATCGGCGTCGTCATGGTGGCCCACGGGTACAACCACATCTTCCGGGGCGGGAAGATCAAGGGGACCGCCGGTTGGTTCGAGAGCCTCGGCATGAAGCCGGGCATCCTCCACGCGTGGCTGGCGAGCATCACCGAACTGGGCGCGGGCCTCATGCTCATCCTCGGACTCCTCACCCCGCTCGCCGCCGCCGGCGTGGTGGGCACGATGCTCGTGGCACTCCTGACGAACCACATCCGGAACGGCTACTTCATCTTCCGGCCGGGTGAGGGGTACGAGTACGTGCTCACGCTCATCCTGGTGGCGATCGCGATCGGGGCGGTGGGTGCCGGCGGCTGGTCGATCGACGGGGCTGCCGGGATCGGGGAGGACCTCGTCGGCTGGCGGGGCCTCGCGATCGCGGCCGGCCTCGGTGGTGGCGGCGGTCTCGCGCTGCTCGCCGTGTTCTACCGCCGACCGGTGCAGAAGGACTGAGAACCCCGGGTCAGTCCCGCGCCATGGCGACACCGAGCGCAGGGACCAGGAGCTCGAGCACCTCCCGCCAGTCGCCGACGATCCCGATGTCGGCGACGTCGAACACCTCGGCCTGCGGGTCGGAGTCGATCGCGAGCACGGTGCGCGCCCGCGCGAAACCGATCGCATGGTTGAAGCGTCCGCTCGTTCCGATCGCGACGTGGAGCTCCGGCGCCACGGCGCGTCCGGTGATGCCGAGCTGGCGGGAACGCGGCATCCATCCGGCGTCGGTCACCTTCCGGGTCGCAGCGAGCTGTGCGCCGAGCACGCGGGTGAGCGGTTCGAGCGCCGGGTAGTCCGCCGGGTCGACCCCGCGCCCCACGCCCACGATGCGCGGCGCCTCGGCGAGGAGGTCCAGGTCGTCCTCGCGTGAGCGAGCGAGCACCTCGACCCGACGCCGGGGGGCCACCCCGATGTGGGCGGCGCGCGGGTCGTCGAACAGCGGGCGTGGGGTCGCCGCGGGCAGGACGCCGGGTCGCACGGTCGCCATCTGCACCGGCGAGGTGCAGGTGATGGGCACGGTCCAGGCGCCGCCGACCGCCGACTTCATCGCAACGAGCCGCAGGTCGGGTCCGACCTCGAGTGCGACGGCGTCGCCCGTGAGGCCGGCGCCGAGCGCGGCGGCGGTGCGCCCTGCGACCTCGCGGCCCCAGAGCGTGCCCGGCGCGAGGATCGCCCACGGGTGGGCCTCGACCGCCCATGCGGTGAGGCCGCCGGCCGCGTCCTCCTCGGTGGCAGCGTTGCGGACCTCGACGCTGCGGCCGGCACCCCACCGCGCCCACCGTCGTCCGGTCGCGTGCGCCTCGGACTCGAAGATGACGGCAGCGGCGTGGCCGCCGATCGTCGCGGCCAGCCGGGCGGCGGTGGCGACCAGCTCGCTGCCGAGCGCGTCCCGCCCGGGTTCGACGATCGCGGCGACGACCGGACCGTCGAGGTCGACGGGTGCCGAGGCGACCGGGGGGTCCAGTTCGACGCGGGCCCCGCTGATCGCCCCGCGGGCCGTGAGCACCTGGACCGCTCGCGCGACCTGGATCGCGAGGTCGGCCCCGGGCGTGCGCTCCCCGGCCCTCGTCGTCACCACGGCGATCGGGGCACCCACCCGGGTCGGCGACAGCGCCTCACCCCACGGGCCGGGCCCGAGGTCCGCAGCCCGGAGGCGCTCGATCCTCGTCGGGTCGACCGCAGCGCGCCCGGCCGGGTCGACCTTGCACGGATCGATCAGTCGTTCGGCGGTGGTGACGACCCCCGGGAGCCGCATCCGGGCCTGCAACCACCCGTCGTCGTGCTCGCACCGGGCGTCGAGCGTCCGACCCGCGAGGGACCAGTGGCGCACGCCGGCGAGGAGTGGGAGGTCGAGCAGCTCGGCGAGCTCCGGCGGCACCTGACCGGTGTCGGCGTCGACCGAGTTGCGCCCGGCCACGACGAGGTCGAACGGACCGAGCCGCGTGATCGCGGCGGCGAGGGCCCGGGCGGTCGCCAGCGTGTCCGATCCGGCGAACGCCGGATCGGTGACGAGCACTCCGGTCGTCGGGACGCCCCGGGCCGTGCCCCACGCGATGGCCTCCCGCAGGACGTCCTCGGCCGCGTCGGGTCCGAGCGTCAGGACCGTGACCGAACCCCCGTGGTCGGCGGCGAGGGCGACCGATCCGGCCACCGCCCGGCGGCAGTAGGGGTTCATCTCGGGGTCGCCGTGGGCGCGATCCAACCGGCCCTCGGCATCGAGGCGCAGCTCGGCGAAGGCCGGGATCTGCTTCACGAGCGTCACGATCCGCAACGGCACGACGGCACTCTACCGACGTCTCCGCTCACCGCGACCGGGCCGACGGGTGCGGCTAGGGTCCGCGACCGGAGCGGGAGGTCGCATGGCACGGGTCGTGCTCGATCACGTCACGAAGCGGTTCGGCGACGTCACCGCGGTCGACGACCTGTGCCTCGAGGTCGAGGACCGGGAGTTCCTCGTCCTGCTCGGGCCCTCCGGCTGCGGCAAGTCGACCGCGCTGCGGATGATCGCCGGGCTCGAGTCACTCACCGATGGCCGCATCGCCATCGGCGACCGCGTGGTGAACGACGTGGAGCCCAAGGATCGGGACATCGCGATGGTGTTCCAGTCCTACGCGCTGTACCCCCACATGTCCGTGGCGCGCAACATCGAGTTCCCCCTGCGCTCGCGCAAGGTTCCCGAGGATGAGCGGACGCCGCTCGTGCAGGAGGCGGCCCGCGCCCTCGGCCTGACCGACCTGCTCGACCGGAAGCCCGCACAGCTGTCCGGCGGCCAGCGGCAGCGGGTGGCCCTCGCCCGGGCGATCGTGCGCCGTCCGGCCGCGTTCCTCATGGACGAGCCGCTCTCCAACCTCGATGCGAAACTGCGGGTGCAGACCCGGGCCGAGCTCATCGAACTGCAGCGCCGTCTGGACGCCACGGTCATCTACGTCACCCACGACCAGGTCGAGGCGATGACGATGGGGCATCGCATCGCGATCATGAACGACGGCGTGCTCCAGCAGGTCGGGCCACCCCAGGACGTCTACGAAAGGCCGGCGAACCTCTTCGTGGCGCGCTTCATCGGGGCGCCGCCGATGAACACGATCCAGGGTTCGGTGGTCGTCGAGGGCGGCGAGACGCTCCTCGCCACACCCGGCGGGCGGATCGCCGTCCCGGACGCCTTCGGGGCGGCCGCGCGCCGTTCCTCGACCGGTGAGATCGTCGTCGGCGTGCGGCCGGAGCACCTCGAGGTCGATCCGTCGGGCCCGATCGAGGCCCGGGTCGCCGTCATCGAGTCCCTCGGTCACGAGCGCCACGTCGTCTGCCGGATCGGGGACGAACCGCTCGTGATCGTCCGGCAGGCCGCCGACGAGCCGAGGCCCGCCGAGGGCTCGTCGGTGCGGCTGCGGGCCGAGGTCGAGGGGATCCACCTGTTCGATGCGGTGACCGGGGTCCGGCTGGAGGCGCCGGCGTGACGGCCGTGCGCTTCTGGAACCGGCGCCGTCGCGAGGCGGGTCTCGGGTACCTGATGCTCGTGCCGTCGCTCCTCGTGTTCTCGGTCTTCGTCTTCTACCCCTTCCTGCGCAACTTCTACCTCGGGTTCTTCCGCACCCCGCCGTTCCCGGGCCTGCCCCAGCGCTACGTCGGCTTCGACCAGTACCGCGAGATCCTGACCTCGTCCGCCTTCTCGAACTCGATGCGGGTGACCATCGTGTTCGCGCTGCTGACCGTGCCGACCGGCATCATCCTCGGCCTCGTGCTCGCGATGCTCGCGAACCAGCAGTTGCGGGGGATCGGCTGGTACCGCACGATCTTCTCGTCGACGGTGGCGACCTCGGTGGCGGTCGCGTCGGTGATCTTCGGCACGCTCCTCAACCCGCAGGTCGGTCTCCTGCCATGGCTCGGCATCTCCACCACACCGTCGATCCTCGAGAACCCGAAGTACGCACTGCTCGCCGTCGCGGTCACCACGATCTGGCAGAACCTCGGCCTCTCGTTCATCGTGATGTCCTCGGGTCTCCAGGCCATCCCGGACGAGATCATCGAGGCCTCCGAGGTCGACGGGGCTGGGCCGGTCCCGCGGTTCCTCCGGGTGACGCTCCCGCTGCTGTCGCCGACGGTGTTCTTCGCTGTGGTCGTCGGGTCGATCGTCGCCTTCCAGTCCTTCGGTCAGATCGACCTGCTCACCCAGGGTGGCCCGCTGCAGAAGACGAACGTGCTGACGTACGCGATCTACACCGCGCTGCGGGGTGAGCAGAACGAGGGCAAGGCGGCGGTCCTGTCGGTGGCGCTGTTCCTCGTGACGCTCGTGCTCACGATCGCACAGATGCGGATCCTCGAACGGCGGGTGCACTATGGCGACTGAGGTGAGCCGCGGGATCACGGTCTCCGAGGCCGACCGCCGTGCGGCCCAGCGCCGTGCCGTCCGGCGTCGGATCGGGAACGTCGCGCGCTACACGCTCCTCACCGTCCTCGCGGTCATCGTGCTGTTCCCGATCTACATCACGATCGTGAACTCGCTGCTCACGCCCTCCCAGATCGCGGCCCGGCCGCCCGTGCTGTTCCCGACCGACCCGGCGTGGGGCGCCTACGCGGACGCGTGGAACCAGGGGTCGATGTCGCGGTACCTCGTCAACAGCGTCATCGTCACGACGCTCATCGTCGCCGGGCAGATCGTGACCGCGACGCTCGCGGCCTACGCCTTCGCGTTCCTCGAGTTCCCGCTCAAACGGACGCTGTTCATCGTGTTCCTCGCCACCCTCATGGTCCCGTTCGAGGTCACGATCATCACCAACCTCACCACGGTCGTGAACCTCGGGTGGTACAACACCTACGCGGGCCTCGCGGTGCCGTTCCTGGCGACCGGGTTCGGGGCGTTCCTCCTGCGGCAGGCGTTCCTGGGGGTACCGGGCGATCTGCGGGACGCCGCCGCGCTCGACGGCTACGGACACCTGCGGTTCATGGTGCGGGTCGCGGTGCCGCTGGCCCGCCCGGCCATGGCCGCGCTCGCGGTGTTCTCGTTCCTCGGCGCGTGGAACCAGTACCTGTGGCCGCTCATCGTGACCAAGGATGCCCGGTACCGAACCCTGCAGATCGGACTCCGGCAGCTGCGCGCCACCAGCATCGATCAGGTCAACGTGACCTTCGCCGGGGTGGTCATCGCGGCGCTGCCGCTGCTCATCCTGCTCGTGATCTTCCAGAAGCAGCTGGTCCGCGGCCTCACGGCCGGAGCTGTGAAAGGCTGAACCCGTCCGTCCGACCCTCGGGAGCCACCATGCGTCGTCCCACCCGATCCATCGCCGCCGCTGCGGTCCTCAGCATCGCCCTCGCCGCGTGCGGCGGCGGCTCGTCCTCCGACGGGGGCGGTGCGGGCGCACCCTGCCCGGTCGACGCGCTCGAGTCGGCCGACGGGCCCGTGCAGATCACGTTCTGGCACGCGATGACGCGGGCGAACGAGGAGGCCCTCGTCCGGCTCACCGATCAGTTCAACGACTCCCAGTCGAGGATCGAGGTCACGCTCGTCAACCAGACCGGGTACAAGGAGTCCCTCCAGAAGTTCCGGGCCGGCCTGACGAGTGGGGACCTGCCGAACATCGTGCAGATCGAGGACACCGGCACCCAGCAGATGATCGACACGCAGGCGATCCTGCCCGCCCAGTCCTGCATCGATGCGTCGGACTACGACACCTCGGACTTCATCCAGCGGGTGACCGACTACTACACGGTCGAGGGCGACCTGTACCCGATGCCCTTCAACGTCTCCAACCCGATCCTGTACTTCGACAAGAACGGGTTCCGGGCGGCCGGTCTCGACCCGGAGGACCCGCCGTCGACCCTGGCCGAGGTCCGCGCCGCGTCCGAGAAGCTCCAGGGCGTGGGGTACAAGTACGGCTGGGGTCTCAAGCTCGACCCGTGGTACCTCGAGCAGTGGTCCGCGAAGGCGGGCAAGCTCTACGCGAACAACGACAACGGGCGCGCGGAGCGGGCGACCGAGGTGGTCTTCGACAATCCCACGGGGGTCGAGATCTTCACGTGGATGCAGTCGATGGTGGACGACGGTCTCGCGGTGACGAACTCGGCGAGCGGGAGCAACTCGTTCAACAACCTGTTGGGCATCCGTTCGAAGGACGTCGGGATGACGATCGACTCCTCGGCCGCGCTCGGCACCATCGAGCAGGTGCTCTCGAGCGGCGAGGGAGGCGGCGTCGAGGTCGGGGTCGGCCCGATGCCCGGGCCCTCCGGGAACGGCGGCGTGCTGGTGGGCGGCGCCGCGCTGTACCTGGTGCGGAAGGGATCGAGCCCGGCCCAGCAGGCGGCGTCCTTCGAGTTCGCCAAGTGGCTGAACTCCCCGGCGGTGCAGGCCGACTGGTCGGCCTCCACGGGGTACGTGCCGACCCGGCGGTCGGCGGTCGACGAGCCGGTGCTGGCCGAGAAGTGGCAGCGGTCCCCGAACTTCCGCGTCGCCTACGACCAGTTGGTGAGCGGACCGGACAACCTGGCCACCGCCGGACCGGTGATCGGTGCGTACCAGGCGGTGCGCGACGCCGTCCTCATCGCACAGGAGAAGATGTTCACCGAGGGCCTCGCCCCGGCCAAGGCGATCGCCGAGGCCAAGCGGGGGGCCGACGCCGCGATGCTGGAGTACAACCAGCGGGTCGGCGGCTGATCGACCGCCGTGGTCACGGGGCCACCCGGTCACCCGGGCGGGACCGTGACCACGCGGCGGTGATCCGATCGGTGGGCCGGCGCGGCCCGCTCGCTCACGGCATGAGCAGGATGCCGCTGGCCTTCTTCGGCTTGTTCATCCCGAGGTCGGGTTCGCCCGGGATCTGCGACTTCTGGATGTCCTTCGAGCCGAGGGCGACGACCTTGAGCGTGGAGCCGGTCGGCACCGTGCAGCCCGCCGCGTAGTTCGGGACCGTGAAGGTGAAGGTGCCCACGCCGTCGGCCGGCCCGATCTCGGCCGCGGTGACGATGCGGTTGAGCGCCGGGCACGCGGTGAGGGTGCCGGTGACCTTCGCCTTCGCGTTCTTGATGAGGAGCTTGAGGATCACGTCGTCGTTCGCGAACTCGGTGCCCGTGATGACGAGGTCGGATCCGACGACCTGCGCCGAGATGCTCGCCGCCCAGGTGATCGGGAGCGCGTAGTACGAGAACGGCTTGCCCTGTGCGTCGGTGTTCTTCCCGGCGTTGATGGCGATGACGTTCACCACGCAGTAGTCGACCCCGCCGGCCCACGGGTTCGGGATGCGCCGGTCGAGTTCGTCGGGTCGACAGGTCCGTTCGACCGCCCCGGGCGTGCCGGCCGGCACCGCCCACGGGGCGAGCGGCGCCTCGCCGGCGCCGTCCGGGTCGTAGTACTTGGCCCACACGCTCCCGGTGGTCTTCACGCCGAGGTTGCCGTCCGGAGCACCCTCCTGGAGCGTGATGGCGGTGGGGGCGAGGCTGCCGTCGAGTCCGGCGGTCGCGATCGCCACGCCGGACTGCCACTGCAGGTTGCCCGCGTCGTACCCGCACTCCGCGTCCGGCCACAGCGGGGTGAGGCAGAGACCGTTCGTCACCGGCGTGTACACGTCGACGATGTACGGCAGGCCGCCCAGGCCCTGGATCATCACCACCACAGCGGCGGTCGGCGCGACCACGTAGGTGGAGCCCGAACCCGAGCCGATCGCGGCCTGGGTCATGGTCGCCGAGGAGCCGTCGGCCGCCACGGCCTTGATCTTGGGGAGGCCCTGGCGCGGGTAGACCGGGAACATCGCATTCAGCGGGAGCGCCGCCGCGCCGTCGGCCACGAGTGCGCCGACCCCGTCGTCGAGGAACGATCCGATCATGGCTGCGGTGAAGGTGCCGGGTGCCCCGGTGATCTTCATCGAGCCGGTGGTCGCCGAGATGCCGGCGCCGGTGATGCCGCCGGACGGACTCGGCACGGGCGGCAGCGCGTTCCGCGGTGCGCTCACCATCGCCGGGTAGCTGCCCGCGCCCACCACGAGGTTGGACGAGGGGGAGATGCGCGGACCGGCGGCGTGAGCCGGAGCCGCACCTGCGACGAGGGCGACGGCCCCGATGCCCCCCACGAGTGCGGTGCGCAACCGCCGGCTGCGCCGCAGCGGCGCGATCCGGTCGGTGCACGGAACGGATGCACGAGCCCTCATCGGTACCCCCTGGCCGATCGAGCGAGCGAGGGCCCCCCGCCCTCGCACCGAGATCCTCGCGCCGGGGCGCACGGTGCGCAATGCACCGTGGACGGTCAGCCCCGGTCGTTGATGGAGACGTAGGGGCGCTCGGTGTACCCGGTGTAGATCTGGCGGGGCCGGCCGATCTTGGTCTTGGGGCTCTCCATCATCTCCTTCCAGTGGGCGATCCAGCCGGGGAGGCGGCCCATGGCGAAGAGGACGGTGAACATCCGGGTGGGGAAGCCCATGGCCCGGTAGATGAGGCCCGAGTAGAAGTCGACGTTCGGGTAGAGCTTCTTGTCGATGAAGTACTGGTCGGTGAGGGCGACCTCCTCGAGTCGCATGGCGAGGTCGAGGAGGGGGTCCGGGTGGCCGATCTCGGCGATGACGCTCTCGGCCGCCTTCTTCAGGATGCGGGCGCGCGGGTCGTAGTTCTTGTACACGCGGTGGCCGAACCCGGAGAGGCGGAACGAATCCTCGGGGTCCTTGGCCCGCTTCACGGCGGCGTCGACGTCGCCGCCGTTCGCGTGGATGTCCTCGAGCATCTCGATCACCGCCTGGTTGGCGCCGCCGTGCAGGGGACCCCACAGTTCTTGTTGCGCGCCTGATTCGTGCCGCGGTCCAGGACCGTCCCGTCTTGCTCTGGCTCGACGACCTGACGGGACCGACGATAGCGCCCTTTCTCGACCTGCTGGATCTGCTGCTGGCG
>JALRDW010000054.1 GCA_023262065.1 Acidimicrobiia bacterium
CCGGGGATGTCCTCGACGCCCTCCATCAACTCGATCAACGGAGCTTCCTGGCCGGGCCGAACCGGCGCAAAGCCAACGCCGCAGTTGCCCATGACGAGCGTGGTCACACCATTCGTGGCCGACGGCTCGAGGTCTTCGTCCCAGGTGACCTGACCGTCGTAGTGCGTGTGGAGATCGACGAACCCGGGCGTGAGGAGCGCGCCGTCGGCGTCGATGATCCGGGCACCCGCAGTGGCGACCTCGGAGCAGTCGCCGACCGCGACGATGCGCTCCCCCTCGACGGCGAGGTCGCCGGTACGGGCCGGGGCACCCGTGCCGTCGACGAGCGTGGCGTTGCGGAAGATCAGGTCGGCCATGCGGCGCAGGCTACCCAGACCGACCCGCCCGGACCGCGGGCGGGTCAGACCGGGGCGGCCAGCGGGGCCGGGCTCGCCGGCCAGGCCGGGAGCTCGGCCATGCAGGCGGCGACGAGATCCTCCCGCAGGTCGCGCACGCTCGGGTCGTCCCACCGGTTGACGCGCTGGAGCGGATCCTCGGCGTGGCAGTAGAGCTCGCCCTCGGTACCGTCGTGGACGGTGCCGGGGAGCGCCGTCGTGCAGGTCCACCCGTCCCGGTGGATCGTCCGCAGGTGGATCGCCGTGCCGTTCGGGTGCACGGAGTCCCACACGGTCACGACCGAGTCGCGTCCCTGCGCATCGGCGGCCGCGTCCGAGATCGGCAGGGGCGAGCCGTCCATCCACTCGGGCACCGGCAGGCCGGCGATCTCACAGAACGTCGGCGCGAGGTCGAGGATGCCCACGGGGGCCGAGACGACGGAGGCCTCGACGCCCGCACTCGCAGCGGGCCGCCAGATCATGGGGAGCCGCATGAGGGCGTCGACGTGGTACGGGCCCTTGAACAGCAGGCCGAAGTCGCCCTGGAACTCGCCGTGATCCGTCGTGAAGATCACGTCGGTGGTCTCGGTCCAGCCACGGGCGTCGAGCACGGCCATGACCCGGCCGAGCGCCTCGTCGATGAGCTCGTTCTTCACGTGGACCCGTGCGTTGATCTCGAGGATCTGCTCCGGCGTGAGGGTGGACGGCACCCAGGCCCGCGGCGCCTCGTAGTTCGAGACGAGCGTGCCGTCGTACCAGCGCCGCCAGTGGATCGGCTTCGCATCGAGGATCGCCTCGCGGGTCGCCCGGTCGACCGGGTACCCCTCGGGCAGGTCGAGGTCGCGCCAGTCGTACCGACCCATCTCGGCCTGCGGCGGGTCCCACGGGTGGTGCGGATCCGGGAACGACATCCAGCAGAAGAAGTCGTCGTCGGCCTCCAGCGACTCGAGCCACGCGATCGTGCGGTCCGCGACCCAATCGGTCTGGTACCACTCGCGCGGCACCGGGTTGAGCGCGACCTGCGGCGCCCCCGTGTCCCCGCCCCCCGCCTCGTTCACCTCGAGGCTGAAGTTGAGCACCGGGTAGAAGCCGTTGGCGGCGTCGGGGTGCTCCTTGGCCATCCACTGCGCGTAGTGCGAGTACCCGCGTGCTGCATGGGTCGCGAACTCGGCGTGCTCGAACCCGCGCACCGGCCCGAAGGAGTCGGTCATGGCGATCCGGTTCTCCTCGAACATCAGGAACGGGTCGAGGAGCGGTTCGAAGTGCGCCTTGCCGAGCAGGGCCGTGCGGTACCCGGCCTCCTCCCGGAGGTAGCGGGCCACGCTGGGCGCGTCGGCGGGCAGTGGCACACCGTTCATCCACACACCGTGGTGGTACACGTGCTGGCCCGTCACCATCGTGGACCGCGACGGCATGCACACCACGTTCGGCGGGTGAGCCCGCTCGTACCGCACGCCGTCGGCCGCGATCGCGTCGATGACCGGCGTCCGGGCGACCTGCCCGCCGTTGCAGCCGAGACCGTCGAATCGCTGCTGGTCGGTGGTGACGAAGAGGATGCGACGGCCCACGATCAGTTCCCTTCGGCGAGGTCGCGCAGGTTGTGGATGGCCCGACGGGTCGCGTAGCCGATGATGATGGCCATCGCGTCGGGCTTGATCTCGAGCGAGTACGTCACCAGGCAGGTCCCGTCCTCGAGGTCGATGACGTCGATCGTCGACAGGTGGTCCGAGATCACGAAGTTGTCGACGATCACGTACTGGAACCGTCGCAGCGCGTCGTCGACGTTCACGACCTGCTCGACGATCGGCAGGCCGGACGGAAGGGTGACGTGGCGTCGGTCGCCATCCATCGTCATCGTTCCGAGTTCCGGGAACCACGCCCAGTCGAGCGGGTCGCGCACCATCGACCAGACCCGGTCGGCCGGCGCGTGGATTCGGACGTGCGAACGACGGGACGGCATCGGCGGGATCGTACGGACGGCGTTCGCGCGGTGTCAACAGAAGTTGACACTCTGACTGCCATTTCCTACCCTGACCCCGTGCCGAAGTCGGACGCCACCACGAGCATCACGCGCGCGCTCTCGAACGACGAGGGCACGGTCGATGGCCGCCGGGCACGCTCACAGCGCAGCCACGACGCGGTCGTCGAGGCCCTCCTCGCCCTCTGTCGTGAGGGCACGCTCCGGCCGAGCGCGGCCGAGGTGGCCGACCGGGCCGGCGTGTCGGTGCGCACGGTGTTCCGGCTCTTCGAGGACCTCGACTCCCTCGTGGAGATCGCGGTCGAGCAGCAGTGGGAGCGCACCGGAGCGCTCCACGACGCACCCGACGCCACCGGCACGCGGGCCGAACGCGCCGCCGCCCTCGCCCACCAGCGGATCGCCATCCACGACGCGACCGCCCCGATCGTGCGCGGCGGACGCCACCTCATCGACCAGTCCGCAGCCATGCGCCGCACGATCCGCGAGCGGCGCCACCTGCTGCGCGAGCAGCTCGAGGTGCAGTTCGAGCGCGAACTGCGCGGCCGGACCCCGACCGACGCCCGTGAACTGCTCAGCGCGCTCGAGGTGGCCTGCTCCTTCGAGTCGATCGAGTACCTCCGCGTCGTGGCCGCGCACGACGCCGCAGAGGCCGAGGCCGTCGTGACCCGATCGCTGCTCGCCCTGCTCACCAAGTAGCACCGACCCGGGAGTCCGACGATGTCCGACCACGTGCAGCCCGACCTCGCCACCATCCAGGCCGTCGTGGATGCGACCGATCCGTCGCCCGTCGTCATGCTCAACCTCAACAAGTACCGCGACCGGGCGGCCTACCCCACGGACTGGACCGGTGCCGACCCCGACGTGTCCGGCCGGGAGGCGTACCTGCGCTACGGCATCGTGGCGTTCCAGGCCATCACCGCGGCGGGCGGTGCGATCCTCTGGTCGACCGACGCGCGCGAGGTCGTCATCGGGTGCGAGCACGAGGACTACGACGAGGTCGTCGCGGTCTGGTACCCGAGCCGGGCCGCCTTCCTGTCGCTCGAGGGGTTCCCCGGGTACCTCGAGGCGCTCGCCCACCGCGGGGCCGCGGTCGAGCGGGCCGGTCTCATCGCGTGCGACGCGTCGACCCAGCCGGTGCTCTCGACCCCGTTCCAGTAGCGGCGCTCAGCGACGCCGCGCCGAGGCCACGGCCGCCGCGCCGATCCGGAGCATCCGGAAGTCGCCGAACGGCGTGCCGGCGACGCGGTTGCACACGAAGGCGACCGCGAGATCGTCGTCCGGACTCGCCCACGCCCCGGAGCCGCCGAACCCGAAGTGCCCGAAGCCGTTCGGGATCACCCCACGGTTCGTCGCGGCCATGTGGTAGCCGAGGCGCCAGCGCATCGGGAACCCGACCACTGCGTCCGGTCGGCGGCCGGGCCGTTGGATCCGGGTCGCGCGTCGGAGCGTGGCCTCCCCGAGGTACCGCTCCCCTGTCGACGGGTCGACCCCGCCGTGTGCGAGCACCGAGTACATGCGGGCCAGACCCCGGGCGGTGAAGCAGCCGTTGAGCGCCGGGAGTTCGCCCGCGTAGACCGCGTCGGAGCGGATGAAGTCGGTGAATCGCGGTACCACGAAGGCGTCGACCGTCGGCTGGACCCACCGGACGGTGGCGCCGCGATCCGCACGCGCCTCGAAACGCGCCGTCGGACTCGAGGCCACGATGAGATCCGCCCGCTGATCGCGGCGCGCCTCCGGCCAGCCGATGCCCATCGCGTCGATACCGAGCGGATCCACCACCTCGCGCTGCACCGCTGCGTCGACGGTGTCCCCGGTGATGCGCCGGATGACCTCGCCCACGAGCCACCCGTACGTGACGCCGTGGTACCCGGCGCGGGTCCCGGGTTCCCACATCGGGGCCGCCGCCGCGAGCGCGGCGCACGTCGCGTCCCAGTCGACCATCGCGAAGGCGTCGGGCACGACACCCCGCAGGCGGTGCATCGCCGCGTCGTGCGAGAGCAGGTGTCGGACGGTGATCCGCGCCTTGCCGGCCTCGGCGAACTCCGGCCAGTACTCGGCGACGGGCGCGTCGACGTCGAGCAGTCCGCGGTCGGCGAGGCGGTGGGCGACGGTCGCCACCACACCCTTCGTCGTCGAGAACGAGAGGCCGACCGTGTCGGAGCGCCAGGGATCGGTGCCGTCGTCGCGGGTCCCGCCCCAGAGGTCGACCACCACCTCGCCCCGGTGCACGACCGAGACCGCACCACCGCCCGGGTGGAGCGATCGGTGGGACAGCGCCGATCGCATCGCAGTGGCGACCGGCGCGAAATCGGGGTGGACGTGGCCCTCGAGCATCGGCGCAGGTTCCCACGGTCGACCCCCGGTCGCGCAACCGGGCCCGAGGTGGCACGATGGCCCGGTGACCGCGTTCCCCCACCTGCTCGCACCCGGGCGCATCGGCACCCTCACCGTGCGCAACCGGATGCTCATGTGCCCGATGGGCGATGCGCTCGCCGAACCGGACGGGACGGTCTCGACCCGCCAGATCGACCACTACGAGGCGCGGGCCCGCGGTGGGGTCGGCCTCATCCTCGTCGGGTCCGTGGCGGTGGACTACCCCGGCGGCGCATTCGCGGCCGAGCAGACCGCCCTCCACACCGATGACCACATCGCCGGCATCGCCGAACTCGCCCGTCGGGTCCAGCGCCACGGCACGCGGCTCGCGCTCCAACTCACCCACGGCGGCCCGCAGTCGTTGTACGCCATCCAGACCGGGAGCCCCCTGCTCATGCCGGCGGCCCCCCACTACCACGGACCCGACCGCATCGGTCGCGTCGTCAGCGCCGAGGAGCAGGCCGCGATGCAACGGCCGTTCACGACGCCGACCTCCCGGGTCGACCTGCGCATCGCGACGACCGACGACCTCCTCGGGGTCATCGAGGCGTTCGCCGCCGCAGCCGCCCGGGCTCGGCGCGCCGGCGTCGACGCGATCGAGATCCACGGCGGGCACGGCTACATCCTCGATGCGTTCCGCTCGCCGGCGACCAACACCCGCGACGACGAGTGGGGTGGCGACCGTCACCGCCGCGATCGTCTCCTGCTCGAGACGGTCGCGGCGACCCGCGCCCGGGTCGGGGCCGACGTCCCGCTGTGGGTGCGGTTCAACGCGGTCGAGCACCACCGCGATCCCCACGAGACCCTCGACGATGCGATCGAACTCGCACCACGCCTCATCGACGCCGGCGTCGACGCCCTGCACGTGAGCGCGTACGCCGATCCGTCGGTCGGCACCGGCATCACCGACGCCCACACCCCGCACACGCCCGGGGCGCTCGTGGCCGCGGCACGCGCCGTGCGGACCGCCGTGGCCGCCGCCGTGCCGGTCATCACCTTCGGCCACCTCGATCCGGAGGAGGCCGAGGCGGTCCTCGCCGCCGGGGATGCCGACTTCGTGGCGATGGGTCGACGGCTGCTCGCCGACCCCGACCTGCCCGCCAAGGTCGCGGAGGGGCGCCTCGCCGAGGTGCGGCCCTGCATCTACCAGTACCGCTGCATCGGCAACATCTTCCTGAACACCCACGTCGCGTGCGTGGCCCGCCCCGAGACCGCACGCGACACGGAGCTCGCGCTCACCCCGACCTCCACCCCCCGCAGGGTGCTCGTCGTCGGCGGCGGGCCGGCGGGGCTCGACGCGGCGTGGCGCCTCGCAGCCCGCGGCCACCGCGTGGTGCTCCAGGAGGCGGGGCCCCGCCTGGGCGGGATGCTCACGGTCGCCGCCGGTGCGGACGAGCACCTCGATCGGATGCTCACCTGGCTCACCGGGCAGGTCGCCCGCCACGATGTGGACATCGTGCTGCACCGCCCCGCGACCGCCGCCGATGCCACCGGGTTCGACCGGATCGTGCTCGCCACCGGCGCGACGTGGGGTCGACCCGATCTCCCCGGTGCCGACCTGCCCCACGTGCACGCCGCGGCTGACCTCGGCGCGTGGACCGGCGGGGCCACCGACCTCGCCGCCGGACCCGTCGTGGTCCTCGGGGGCGGCAAGGCGGGTCTCACCCTCGCCCGCCTCGCGCGCCATCGCGGCCACCCGGTGACCGTCGTCGAGCCGAGCGGCGTCGTGGGCCATGAACTGGGCCTTCCGGGCCGGTTCCGCTGGATCGCCGACCTCGAGGCAGCCGGCGTCGCGATCCGCATGCTCACCGCGGCCGTCGCCATCACCGAGGACGGCGTGCGGATCGTCGAGGACGACGGGACGGAGCAGGAGATCCCGGCGAACACCGTGCTGTGCGCCACACCGACCGGTGGCGCGCCCGACCCGGCGGCTGCGTTCCGAGCGACCGGCGTCCCGGTCGAGGTGATCGGCGACGCCCGCGCCGTCGAACGGCTCGAGGGCGCGTTCCGCGACGCCGCGGAACTCGCGGTCAGGACCTGACGAGACCCTTCGCGGGCACGAGCGGCAGGTCGAGCACGGACAGGAGGCCGGGCGCGGCGGCACACACGGCCGGGATCGCGTTCACGAGGCGACCGGCCGTCCCCACCAGCCCGCCCGTGTTGTGGTCACCGTCGTCACCCATCATCTGCACGTCACAGGTGTAGGACGGGTTGCCGCTCACCACGATCCGGTACCCCGAGTGACCGACCGGTTGGGGCCAGTCGGGCGCGAGGGCGTCGTCGAGCCGCGTCACGTGCTCGAGGATCACGCGCGGAACGCCGCCGACGATGCCCTGCACCTCGAAGCGCATGGCGCCGGTCGTCCCCGCACGCACGACCCCAAACCCGAGGTCGATGTCGGTGGGGGTGGGCACCCGCTCGTGCACCTCGCGGATCTCGTCGAGCTCCACACCGAGGCCGGCCGCCACCGCCTTGACGACACCGCCCCACGCGAAGGTGAGCACACCCGGCTGGAGGAGCATGGGCGTGTCGTCGAGCGACCCCCCGAAGCCCATGGTGTCGAAGAGCACGGTCGGTTGCGCGTACGTCGCGTAGTTGACGATCTCCATCATGCGGATGGAGTCGATGTACTCGCACGACCCCGAGAGCACGAGCGGCAGCAGGTCGTTGGCCCACCCGGGGTCGATGCCCGAGGTCCAGCAGGAGACGCCCGCATCCTCGCAGGCCCGCTCGAGCGGGCCGCGCAGGCCTGCCGGCGTGTGCTCGGGCCAGATCAGCGGCACCACCGAGGACGACACGATGTTCTTGCCCGAGGCGGCGATGCGCGCCATATCAGCGAGGGCCTCGGCGGGGCGCAGGTCCGCGGTCGCCGTGTAGCAGACGCAGTCGGCCTCGAGCGCGAGCAGGGCGTCCACGTCATTCGTGGCCAGCACGCCGGTCGGCTCGATCCCCGCGAGCGTGCCGGCGTCCACCCCCACCTTCTCGGGGCTGTGGACCCACAGGCCGACGAGCTCGAGGTCGGGGTGGCGGGCGATGAGCCGCAGCGCGTGGACACCCACGTTGCCGGTGCTCCACTGGATCACTCGGTAGGTCATGGGCGGGCACGCTACCCCCGCACCACTCGGCGCGACGACGGCGCCGGTCGCTACGGTTGCGCCCATGCTCGTGGCCTCCGACCCGATCCGCGCCGATACCCTCGCCGCCGCCCTCCGAGCGGCACTCCCCGAGGGCCGGGTGCTCACGGGCGACGCGATCTCCGACGACTACGCGCACGACGAAGCGCTCACCGTCACCCCGGTGCGGCCGGCCATCGTCGTGCGACCCGAGGCCACCGCCGAGGTCGCGACCGTGCTGCGGCTCGCCGACGACCACGGCGTCCCCGTCACCGCACGCGGGTCCGGCACTGGCCTGTCCGGCGCTGCGGTGCCCGATCCACACGGCGTGCTCGTGTCGTTCGAACGCATGGCTGCCATCCTCGAGATCGACACCGAGAACCACACCGCCACCGTGCAACCGGGGGTCACCCTCGAGGCCCTCGACGCCGCGCTGGCCCCGTTCGGCTTCGTGTACCCGGTGTTCCCGGGCGAGTACAGCGCCAGCCTGGGCGGCAACGTGGCCACGAACGCCGGCGGCATGCGGGCCGTGAAGTACGGCGTGACCCGCCACCAGGTACTCGGCCTCGAGGCGGTGCTCGCCGGCGGCGATGTGATCCGCACCGGCGGCAAGTTCGTGAAGGCCACGACCGGGTACGACCTCACCCAACTCATCACCGGGTCCGAGGGCACGCTCGCCGTCGTCACCGAGGCGACCCTGCGCCTCTACCCCCGCCTCGAGCACACCGCCACCATCCTCGTGCCGTTCCACACGCTCGAGGCCGTCACCGCGGCGGTGCCCCGGATCCTCGATCGGGGCGTCGGCCCCCTCATCCTCGAGTACATCGACCTGCTCACGATGGCCGTCGTCACCGAGTACGTCGGCCTCGACCTCGGCATCCCGGAGACGGTGCGCACCGCCGCGCTCGCCTACCTCGTCGTCATGGTCGAGCAGCGCAGCGCCGAGCGCCTCGAGGAGGATGTCGCCGAGATCGGCGCCCTGCTCGCCGATCTCGACGCCATCGACGTCTACGTACTCCCCTCGGCCGCGGGCGAGAAGCTCATCGAGGCCCGCGAGAAGGCGTTCTGGGCGGCCAAGGCGAACGGTGCCGACGACATCGTGGACATCGTCGTGCCACGGGCGAGTGTCCCCGAGTTCATGACCCGGGTCGCTGCGATCGCCGACGAGCACTCGACCTGGATCGCCGGCTGCGGCCACGCCGGCGACGGCAACGTGCACCTGTCGGTGTTCCAGAGCGACGTCGAGACCCGGTACGCCGTACTGCGGAGCCTCTTCGCCGCAGGCATGGACCTCGGTGGGGCGATCTCCGGCGAGCATGGGATCGGCACGGCGAAACGACGCTGGTTCCTCGAACTCGAGGACCCCGCGAAGGTCGCGCTCATGCGGCGCATCCGCGCCGCGTTCGACCCGAACGGCGTGCTCAATCCC
Source organism: Acidimicrobiia bacterium (assembly GCA_023262065.1). GTDB lineage: Bacteria > Actinomycetota > Acidimicrobiia > IMCC26256 > IMCC26256 > IMCC26256. The sequence goes on from JALRDW010000054.1 coordinate 9,268, forward strand.
GGCACGCTCCTCGACTGATCGGATCCCGCCCGTGAACGGTGCCCAGTCGCTCATCCGCACCCTCGTCGACACCGGCGTCGACGTGTGCTTCATGAACCCCGGCACGAGCGAGATGCACTTCGTCGCCGCGCTCGACGATGTCACCGGAATGCGCGGCGTGCTCGCCCTCTTCGAGGGCGTGGCCACCGGGGCGGCGGACGGCTACGCCCGGGTCGCCGGTCGCCCCGCCGCGGTGCTGCTCCACCTCGGGCCGGGACTGGGCAACGGCCTCGCGAACCTCCACAACGCACGGCGGGCCCACTCGCCGGTGGTGAACATCGTCGGCGACCATGCGACCCACCACCACGCGTTCGACGCCCCCCTCGACTCCGACATCGCCACGGTCGCCCACAACGTGTCGTGCTGGGTCCACACGGTGACCGACCCCGCGCTCGTCGGCGCGGCCGGGGCCGAGGCGGTGGCCCGCGCGGTGGCGGCGCCGGGCGGCGTCGCCACACTCATCCTCCCGGCCGACGCTTCCTGGGGCTCCGGCGGCGTGGTGGCGGCACCGGCCACGCCCGTCGTCGCCGGCACCCCGGACGCCGACCGCCTCGCCGAGGCGATCGCAGCGCTGCGCAGCGGGGCACCGACCGCCTTCGTCGTCGGCGACGACATCGCCGGTGACCCCGACCTGCTCGCCGACGTGGCGCGCCTCGGTGCCGCGACCGGCGCGAAGGTCCTCGGCGAGACGTTCCCGGCCCGGATGCGGCGGGGCGCCGGCCTCCCCGGGCTCGAACGGGTGGCGTACCTCGCCGAGTTCGCCCAGATGCAGCTCGACGGCCTCGAGCACCTCATCACGATCGGCGCGAAATCCCCGGCGTCGTTCTTCGCCTACCCGGGCAAGCCCAGCGACCTCGTGCCCGCGGCCTGCCGGGTGACCGCGCTCGTCGAGCCGGGTGACGACGTCCGGGCGGCGGTCGCCGGACTGCTCGACGCGATCGACACGACCGGCGTCGAGACACCCCGGGTCGGGCGGGCCCGCCCGGAGAGCCCGGTCGGCGCACTCACCGGTGAATCGCTCGCCGCTGCGGTCGGCGCACTCCTGCCCGAGGACGCGATCGTCGCTGACGAGGCGAACACGACCGGGCTCTGGCTGAACGGCGCGACCGCCGGCGCACCCCCGCACGACTGGCTGTCGCTCACCGGCGGATCGATCGGGTACGGCATGCCCGTCGCCACCGGCGCCGCGATCGCCGCCCCGGGTCGGCGGGTGCTCAACATCGAGGCGGATGGGTCCGCCATGTACACGCTGCAGGCCCTGTGGACCCAGGCGCACGAGGGTCTCGACATCACGACCGTGATCGTCAACAACGGTTCGTACGCAGTGCTCAACATGGAGTTGGCCCGCGTGGGTGCGACCCCGGGCCCCAAGGCGCTCGAGATGCTCGATCTCTCCGAGCCCGCACTCGACTTCGTGGCTCTGGCCCGCGGCATGGGCGTGCCCGGCACCCGGGTCACCACGGCCGAGGAGCTCTCCGCCGCCCTCGCCGCCTCGTTCGCCGAGCCCGGCCCCCGCCTCATCGAGGCGATGGTGCCGAGCGCGTTCTAACGATCCCTGCGGCGCACCGGCCGCACGCCCGGTCGGACCCCCGGACGCGACGAGGCCGACCGGGCGGACCCGATCGGCCTCGTGCTGCGTTCGTGAACGCCGGGTGCGTCAGATGACGCGGACCTCGCGGGCTTCCTCGCCCTTGCGGCCGGGGCCGACCTCGAACTCCACGGCCTGACCCTCCTCGAGGGAGCGGTAGCCCGTGCCCTCGATGGCGGAGAAGTGGACGAACACGTCCGCTCCGCCCTCGCGGGAGATGAAGCCGTAACCCTTCTCGGCGTTGAACCACTTGACGGTGCCGGTCGGCATCCTTGTTGCTCCTTGCTGGACACCGGGCGGCCGGAACCGCTCGGTGCTGGTGTGACGAGCGGGGAGATCGCACCCTGCACGACACACCCGCCGACGAGAGCGACGAAGGAGGCGAGGAGGCTTGCCCTTACTCGGGCCGGTGCACGTCTGGGCTCCGGTTGCTGGGCAGGCTACAGGGTCCGGGGCCCCGGCGGTACTGCGGCACCGCCCCGGGGGCCGCCGGCGTCGAGCCACGCCCGGGACCACGCTCCGTGGTCAAGGCGGCGGCCCTCCGTGCCGATAGGTGGGCATGTCGCCCATCGCCCCGGCCCGGACCGCCCTCGATCCCGCCCTCGCCTCGGCCCTCGACGCCGACCTCCAGGAGGTCGTCGTCGTCGCCGGCACGGACGGTCGGGTGCGCAGCGTGACCCCCTCCGTCGAGCGGGTGCTCGGCATCGCCGCCCATGGCCTCGTCGATCGCATCGTCGCTGCGATCGTCCACCCCTCGGACCGCCGGCGCTTCGCCCTCGAGTGGCACCGGGTCGCAGCGACCCCGGGAGCGACGGGGCGGTTCAGCGGTCGCATCGTGACCGGACCGGGCGCGGTCCGTGAGGTCGAGATCCGCTGTGCGAACCGGGTCGACGTGCCCGACGTGGCCGGGGTCGTGATGTCCGTACGCGACGCGACCGACCAGACCCGCATCGTGGCGGCGCTGCACGCCCAGGCTCGCACCGACGCGCTCACCGGGCTGCCGAACCGACTCGCGTTCGAGGAGCGCCTGGCCCGCGCGCTGGCCACGCCCACCGAATCGCCGGTCGCCCTGACGATGCTCGACATCGACCACTTCAAGATCGTGAACGACTCGCTCGGCCACCGAGCGGGCGACGCACTGATCCGCGAGGTCGGGGTTCGCATCCGCGACGCCGTCCGCGGCACCGACACCGTCGCACGCCTCGGCGGGGACGAGTTCGTCGTCCTGTCCCCCATGACCGACCTCGACGAGGCC
>JALRDW010000063.1 GCA_023262065.1 Acidimicrobiia bacterium
GGCCGACGGTGGCGCACCGGTCGCGGTTCGCTCTGACGCCGACAACCCGGCCGGACGGGTGACCCTCGCCGTGCCGTACTCGGGGGCCTGGCGGGCCCGGGGTGGGACGCCGTCCGTCGGTCTCGACCGGGTTCGCGCGGACGGCTGGGCCAACGGCTACCGACTCCCGACCGCGGGCCCGGTCCGATTCGACTTCGCCCGGCAGTGGCTGCGGTGGCCGGCGGTCGCGATGCAGTTGGGTGTCCTCGTGGGCGCGGTCGCGCTGTGGCGTTCCGACCGGCCGCGCCGCCGTTGCGCCGCGGCCGAGGCCGTACCCGTCGGCGGCGACCCGACCGACGGCGCGCCCGTACCCGGCGCGGTGCGGGCCGGCGGTCCACCCGGATCGGCGGAGGGCGCGTGAGCGAGCAGATGACCAGGCGGGCCGCAGGCCGACAGCGTCGCTTCCGGCGCAGCGCGGTGGTCGCACTCGTCCTGCTCGCGGCGCTCGTGCTCGTCGCCGAACTCCTGCGGCCGACCGAGCCGCCCGCCGTCGGGATCGATCCGGCGTCGGCCGTCGTCACGACCACGGACACCACGACCACCTGGTTCTGCGCGGCGGGAACCTCGCAACCGGGCGGAGCGGCGGACGAGACCGTGGTCGTGGCGAACACCGGGGCGATCGGTGGTGCGCGTGCCCGCGTCCGCATCAGCGTGCTGACGGGGACCGATCCGGCCGGTGTGCCGATCGCGCCGGCCACCCGCGACCTCACCCTCGCGCCGGCCGCCGAGGTGCGGATCCGGGTCGCCGACCTCGTGGCCGCTGCGAACCCGGGAGTCATCGTCGAGGGTCGCGGTGCGCCGATCGTCGTGTCCCACCTGCTGCGGGGCAACGGCGACACCGCCGCCGGGGCCTGTGCGCGGGGCGGGTCCGACCGGTGGTTCTTCGGGGGCGGATCGACCGTGCTCGGTTCGAACCTCACGCTCTGGCTCTTCAACCCGTTCCCGGGCGACGCGGTGGTGGACCTGTCGTTCTCGACCGACACCGGCAACGAGGCGCCGAACGAGTTCCAGGGCCTGGTCGTGCCCGGGCGGACACGACTCGCGGTCGCGCTCGACGCCGGGGTCCGCCGTCGCACGGTGGTGGCGGCCGAGGTCCGGGCGCGGCGCGGGCGGGTGGTGGCCGAGCAGACGCAGTCGCTCGACGGTCGCGACGGTCGGCGGGGACTGGCCCTCGTCGCCGGCGCGCCCCGGGTCGCGACCTCGTGGTGGTTCGACGGCGGGGTCGCCCGGCCCGACCGCACGACGACGCTCACCATCGCGAACCCGGGTGACGAGGTCCAGCGCGTGCGCATCGCGACGACGCTCGCCGGGGTCGTGACGGTCGAGCCGGTCGAGGTCGACGTGCCACCGCGGGGGGTGACCCTCATCGACGCCGCCGCGCGGGTGCCCGCCGACACGCCCTACGCGCTCCACCTCACCTCGACCGGAGGCGCGGGCGTGGTGGCCTACGAACTCACCGCGATCCGCAGCGGCGGTGCGATCGCGGGCGACGGTGGGGTCCCGTTCACCTCGAGTCGCTGGTACGTCGTGCCCGGCCGGGTGGGCACGGACCCGGTGGACGCGGTCACGGTGTTCGCCCCGCGCGGCCCGAGGGTGCGGTGGCGGGCGGACGCGGTCGGGGCGGATCCGGACCGCGTCGCGACCGGTCGGCTCGGCGGCGGTGCCGTGGTCCGGGTGCCGACCGATGCCGTGGGTGCGCTCGTCGTGACGGCGTCCGGCCCGGTGGTGGTGGGACGGGACAGCGGCGCATCCCCGGGGGTGACGCTGGCGATGGGGGTGCCGGTGTGTCCGTCGCCGCGCGGGCTCGGTGGTGCCGCGTGCTGATCGCGGTCGGACTCGTGGTGGTGGGTGCACTCGGCGCGGTGCTGTTCGCCGCGGTGATCGCCCGGCGCGGCGCCGCCGATGCGCCCGTGCGCGATGCGTACCCGGTGCCCCGACAGCTCGATCGCTCCGACTTCCCGCGGCCGGAGGCACCGTGGCTCGTGGCCCTCTTCACCTCGGCGTCCTGCGACGCGTGCTCATCGATGTGGGCGAAGGTCGCACCACTCGCCTCCGGTGCCGTCGCGGTGTGCGAGTTCGAGTTCCCCGAGGCTCGCGCCGCGCACGAGCGCTACGCGATCAGTGGGGTGCCCATGCTCCTCATCGCGGATCACGCCGGGGTCGTGCACCGTGCCTTCGTCGGCCCGCAGAGCGCGACCGACATCTGGGCCGCGGTCGCCGGGGCGCGCGATCCGGAGGCCGGCATCGAACCGGGACTCGGCGCGCTGCCCTGAGGGGACCGGCCCGGCGCGATCCGGGTCAGTGGGTGCCGGGGTCGTCGGTGCCGCGGGTGATGATCGGCGACTCGACGTCGTCGTCCCGGGCCAGCGTCGGTGCGACCACCTCGCCCTCGGCCTCGGCCGTCACCGGACGGCGGGGACCGCCGGCCCGGTAGCCCATCGCGTCGTCGACGAGTCGCTCCACCTCGATGCCGTCGAGGGTCTCGTGCTGGAGCAGGGCCCGGGCGACCGCGTCGAGGCCGGGTCGGAACGTGCGCAGCAGGTCGATCGTGCGCTGCTCCTGCTCGCGCAGGATGCGTTCGACCTCCTCGTCGATCACCCGGGCGGTCTCGTCGGAGTAGTCGCGGGTGTGCACGAGGTCCTCGCCGAGGAACACCGGACCCTGGGAGCCCCACGCCATCGGTCCGATGCGCTCGGACATGCCCCACTCGCGCGCCATCTTGCGCGCCAGCTCGGTGACCCGGACCAGGTCGTTCTGGGCGCCGGTCGACAGGTGCCCGAACACGATCTCCTCGGCGAGCCGGCCTCCCAACGCGACGGCGATGGAGTCGTTGATGTACTCCTGCTTGTAGATGTGGCGCTCCTCCAGCGGGAGCTGCTGGGTGACGCCGAGGGCCATACCGGTGGGGAGGATCGTCACCTTGTGCACGGGGTCGGCGTTGTCGAGGACGTAGGCGAGGACCGCGTGACCGCCCTCGTGGTAGGCGACGACCTCCTTCTCGTCCTCGGTCAG
>JALRDW010000080.1 GCA_023262065.1 Acidimicrobiia bacterium
CGAGCGACCCGCCCCGACGTCGATGCAGGCCCCGGTCACCGCCGCGCGTTCGATGAGGGTCGACGAGGTGGTCGGCTCGACCTCGAACCACGACGTCTCGTCGGCGTGCTTCGCCCGGTACACATCCTCCCAGTGTTCCGCGCGACCCTCTGCTCCGTTCATCGACTGCGGCGGTCGCCGGGTGCTGGGGCCCACCGGCGACCGGCGATCCCGTGTTCGGCCCGACGCGGATCGCAGTGCGGACGGCACACGTCAGCGGGATCGGGGTCGAGGTGCGCGATCGTGGTCACGACGCGATCGTAGGGACCAAGCACGGTGGATCGGGCCGTTCGGTCCCATGCGGGGACCTTCGGCCCTACGCGTCGGGCCCCGCATCGGCCGATCATGGTGATCCGACCCCGGAGGAGCAGTCGACGATGACGCGCAAGAAGGTCCTGGTGCTCGGCGGTAACTTCGGTGGGCTCACCGCAGCCCTCGCGGTCCGCCACGAACTGCACGGCGATGTGGATGTCACGGTGGTGTCGGCCTCCGATCGCTTCCTGTTCAACCCGTCGCTCATCTGGTTGCCCTTCGGCAAGCGTGCACCCGAGGACATCACGTTCCCGCTCGCCCCGACCTTCGAGGAGCATGGTGTCGAGTTCGTCCACGCGGAGGCCACACGACTCGACCTCCCGCAGCGTCGGGTCGAGACCACCGCAGGGACGTACGCGTACGACTACCTCGTCATCGCCACCGGCTACCGCAACAACCTCGATGCGGTCCCGGGACTCGCCGACGGCAACGCCTTCACGATCACGACGCTCGAGGACGCGATCCATGCCGGTGAGGGCTGGAGGCGGTTCCTCGATGATCCGGGCGACATCGTCATCGGCGCCACCCAGGGCGCCGGCTGCTTCGGTGCGGCCTACGAGTTCCTGTTCAACACCGCCTACCAGCTCAGGAAGGCGGGCCTGAAGAAGCGGGTCAACCTCACGTACGTCACCTCCGAGCCCTTCCTCGGGCACTTCGGCATCGGCGGCCTGCCCCACGGCGAGTCGCTGCTCGGGATGTTCCTCAAGAAGGAGCGGATCGGCTCGCACATCAACGTCGCCATGCGGGAGGTCGACGAGGGGCGGATCGTGCTCGAGGACGACGCTGCGCTCGAGTTCAAGTACGCCATGATCGTCCCGCCGTTCGTCGGCCAGCCGGTGGTGCGCGCCGCGACCGAGATCGCGGACGAGAAGGGCTACGTGAAGGTGCGCGACACGTACCAGACCGAGACCCGCGACGAGGTCTACGCGGTCGGCATCGCCGCCGCGGTCGAGGTGCCGTGGCAGACCCCGACACCGGTCGGCATCCCGAAGACCGGATTCCCGACGGAGCAGCAGGCCCACGTGGCGGCGAAGAACATCGCAGCACAGATCCGGGGCGAGGCGGTCCAGGAGCACAAGACGTTCGGGGAGATCCCGGCCGTGTGCGTGATGGATGCGGGCAACAACGGCGTCATCATCCTCGCCGACCACATGCTCCCACCGCGCAAGCACGGCGTCCTGATCCCGGGGCCCCAGGCCCACGCGATGAAGCTCGGCTTCGAGAAGTACTTCCTCTGGAAGGCCAAGCACGGCCACGTGATGCTGCCCTGATCCGTCGCCGCGCACCCGGCCCCGGGCGTGCGTCAGGTGAGTTGGTGGTACAGGAACCACATCGCGAACAGCGTGAGCATCACGCCGAAGCCGCGTCGGAGGTGGTCGGGGTGGATCCGCTGTGCGAGGTGCGCGCCGTAGGCCGAGGCCGGGAGCATCCCGATCGCGAAGCCCCCGGCCACGACGAGGCTGATGTGACCGAGCAGCGCGTGGGTGATGAGTGTCGGGATCGTGAGCGCGCCCACCGCCAGCATCGAGGTCCCGGCGGCGCGGGTCGCGGTCATACCGAGGACGAGCACGAAGAGTGGGACCAACAGGAAGCCGCCGCCGTTCGCCAGGAGTCCTGTGAGGAATCCGACGGCGAACGTCGAGGTGACGACGATGAGCGTCTGCTCGCGACGTGCGTGCCCGCGGTGCTCGGCGCCGGGCGGATCGGGGATGACCAGACGTGCCCCGAGCACGAGGAGCATGACGCCGGACAGCACGAGCAGGTTCGCGCCACCGACGACCTGGGAGGTGAGCGCGCCGATCACCGTGCCGGGGAAACCGCTGATGATGGCGAGGCGCGCCACGCGGGTGTCGACGTTGCCGGCCCGCAGGTACCGGCGGGCCCCGTTGAACGCGGAGGGCACCATGGCGGGCAGGGGGGACGCGACGGCGAGGAGCGGTGGTACGCCGAGCAGCGCGAGGACCGGGGTGGCGAACGCCGAGCCCCCGGCCCCGAAGATGCCGAACACGAGGCCGACGCCGAGGCCGGCGAGCACGTACTGGATGAACTCCATGGGACCTCTCGTCGGGATACGGTCGGGGGTACTTGACATACCCCCCCGGGGTACTGTTTACTGCCCCCATGACCACGACGCAACCCCCGGCCCCGGCGGAGTCCGGTGGCTTCGAACTGCCCGACGAGACCCTGGCCGCCCTGCGGAAGCGCCTGCGGCGCGTGGAGGGTCAGGTCCGGGGCATCGAGCAGATGCTCACCGACGGTCGGGACTGCCGCGAGGTGGTGACCCAGATCGCCGCCGCGAACAAGGCACTCGAGCAGGTCGGCTTCCACCTCGTCGCCGCCGGCCTGACCTGGTGCCTCACCGACCGCGAGCGGTCCGAGGCCGCCGGCTACGACCTCGACGCCGTGCAGCGACTGTTCCTGAAGCTCGCGTGAGGAGGGCTCCATCGTGATCTTCCGTCAGTACGAACTCGGGTGCCTCTCCCTCTTCTCGTACCTCATCGGCGACGAGACCACGGGTCGTGCGATCGTCGTCGACCCGCAGCGCGACGTCTCGCAGTACCTCGCCGACGCGACTGCGCTCGGGCTCACCATCGAGCGCGTCATCGAGACCCACTTCCACGCGGACTTCCTGTCCGGACACCTCGAGCTCGCGGCAGCGACGGGGGCCACCATCACGTACGGGGCCGGCGCCCGTGCCGACTTCCCGATCGAGACTCTCGAGGATCGCACCCGCCTCTCGCTCGGGGAGGTGGTGCTCGAGGTGCGCGCGACCCCGGGCCACACGCCGGAGTCGATCTCGATCGTGGTCTGGGAGCGTGCCGATGACCCCGAACCGTGGGGTGTGCTCACCGGTGACACGCTCTTCATCGGTGACGTCGGTCGGCCCGATCTGCTCACCTCGATCGGGTGGACGGCCGATGACCTCGCTCGGCGTCTGTACCGGTCGGTGCGCGACCAACTGCTGACCCTCCCCGACGCGACCCGGGTGTTCCCGGCCCACGGCGCGGGTTCGGCCTGCGGCAAGAACCTCGGGACGGCGACCGAGTCGACGATCGGCGAGCAGGCCGCCACGAACTACGCGCTCCAGCCGATGTCGGAGGAGGACTTCGTCGAGGCCGTCACCCAGGGCCAGTCCGTCGCGCCGCTGTACTTCGCCTTCGCGGCCGACTCCAACCGCCGGGAACGAGCACTGCTCGACGACCACGAGCCGGTCCCGCGGCTCACCGTGGAGGAGGTGCTCGATCTCCAACGCGACGGCGCGATGGTGATCGACGGTCGGCCCTCGGAGATCTTCTCCTCCGGACACCTGCGGGGCGCGGTGAACGTCGGCCTCGACGGGCGGTTCGCCGAGTATGCGGGCGACGTGCTCCGACCCGGTCAGTCGGTGGTGCTCGTCACCGAGGCGGGTCGCGAGGAGGAGGCCCGGATCCGTCTGGCCCGTATCGGGTTCGACTCGGTCGTCGGGGCACTCGAGGATGTCGGTGCGGTGCTCATGCTCCGACCCGATCTCGCCGGCACCGGCGCCCGGGTCACCGCCGATGAACTCGCATCCCTGCGTCGGCAGGTGCCCGACCTCCAGATCGTCGACGTCCGCAACCCGGGTGAGGCCGAGGGGGGCACGGTGGCGGGGGCCGTCGTGATGCCGCTGCCGAACCTCCTCGACCGCCTCGGTGAACTCGACCCGGCGCGTCCGACCGTCGTCTACTGCGCGGGTGGTTACCGATCGTCCGCTGCGGCATCCCTGCTGCGGGCCCGCGGGTTCGGGTCGGTCGCCGATGTGTTCGGCGGCTACGCCGCACTCGAGGAGGTCGATGTGCCGACCGTCTCGGTGCGCGAGGCCTTCGACCGCGATCCGGCGGTGCTGCTCGTCGACGTGCGCGAGGAGTCCGAGTACGCCGAGGGGCACGCAGGTGGGGCCGAGCTCCACCCGTTGAGCTCGCTGTTGCCGTCCGACATCGCGGCGAGCGGTCCCGTCCACGTGATCTGCCGGTCCGGCAACCGCTCGGGCACTGCGACCCGGGTGCTGCGGACCGCCGGCATCGATGCCTACAACGTCGAGGGCGGGATGCTCGCCTGGGTCGCGACGGGTCTCCCCGTCGTGGTCGGCGCCCGCTGACCACCGTCGTCCCCACCACGAGGAGGAACCACCATGTGCCGAGCGGTCACCTGTCCCCGATGCGGGAAGCCGAGCTGGGAGGGATGCGGAGCGCACGTCGAGGAGGTTCTCGGGCACGTCCCCGAGGCCGAGCGCTGCGCCGGACACCCCGAACCCGCGCCGACCGACGCACGTCGCTGAGCCCGGTGTCCCGATCCGCGACGGATCACGCCGCCGCATGATGGGCCTCTACCGCGAGCAGATCCTCCCGCGCGTCATCGACCGGGTGTGTGGCGGCGTCGCCATGCAGCGGTTCCGCGATCGCGCGTGCGCGGGTCTCAACGGCACCATCGTCGAGATCGGGTTCGGCTCCGGACTCAACGTCGCGTCGTACCCGCCCGAGGTCGAACTCGTCTACGCGGTCGAGCCGGCCGCGCTCGGACAGCGCCTGGCCGCTCCCCGTATCGCCGAGGGACACGCGCGGGTCGAGCACGTGGGTCTGCGCGGGGAGTCACTCCCGCTCGCCGACGAGTCCTGCGACGGCGCGCTCAGCACCTTCACGCTCTGCACGATCCCGGGCGTCGAGCGGGCGCTCGCCGAGGTCGTGCGGGTGCTGCGTCCGGGCGGCACGTTCCACATCCTCGAGCACGGCATCGCCCCGGATCGCGGGGTGGCGCGCTGGCAGCACCGGCTCGACCCCATCCAGCACGTGCTCGGCGACGGCTGCCACCTCACCCGTGACCCGCTCGCGCTGCTGCGAAACGCAGGCCTCGAGGTCATCGAGTCGGACCAGCGTTACGTGGCCGGCCCCAAGCCCTGGACCTTCATGACCCAGGCGGTGGGTCGGAAACCGGTCTGATCCGGTTCAGTGGTTCGACCACTCCCGGCCGAACCAGCGGCGGATGCGGGAGGCGCCGAACTCCGCCTTGTCGTCGGTGATCTTGGAAGAGGGTGGTGTGAGCGTGCCGTGCGGCGGCTCACCCGGCGCGAAGACGATGTCGACGCGGGCCACGTTCTCGTGCCCGAACTCGATGTAGCAGGTGCCG
>JALRDW010000190.1 GCA_023262065.1 Acidimicrobiia bacterium
TCGACACGGGCGAGAAGCTCGAGATCGCGGAGCAGTTGGCGCGCCTCGGGGTCGACATCATCGAGGCCGGGTTCCCGATCGCCAGCGACGGTGACTTCGAGGCGGTGGAGGCGATCGCCCGTGGCGTCCGTGGGCCGGTCATCGCGGCGCTCTCGCGCACCGGGTTCAAGGACATCGACCGGGCGTGGGAGGCGGTCCGGCACGCCGAACGCTCGCGGATCCACGTGTTCATCGCGACCTCCGAGATCCACATGGCCAAGAAGTTGCGCATGACCCGGGACCAGGTCAGGGCCGAGGCGGCCGCCGGCGTGGCGCGGGCCCGGTCCTACACCGAGGACGTCGAGTTCTCGCCGGAGGACGGCTTCCGCTCGGACCCGGAGTTCATGGCCGAGGTCTGCCAGATCGCGGTCGACAACGGGGCGACGACGCTCAACATCCCTGACACCGTCGGATACGCGATGCCGGGCGACTACGGCGCGCTCATCGCGTACGTCATCGACACGGTCCGCGGCGACTACGTGGTCTCGACCCACTGCCACGACGACCTCGGGCTGGCGGTCGCGAACTCGTTGTCCGGGGTGCTCAACGGCGCCCGCCAGGTGGAATGCGCGGTCAACGGGCTGGGGGAGCGGGCGGGGAACGCGGCACTCGAGGAGATCGTGATGGCCCTGCGCACCCGCGCCGATCACTACGACGGCATCGCGACCGGCATCCATACCGCCGAGCTCGCGCGGACGTCGCGGCTGGTCTCCCGCCTCACCGGCTACCCGGTCCAGTACAACAAGGCGGTCGTGGGTCGGAACGCGTTCGCCCACGAGAGCGGCATCCACCAGCACGGCGTGCTCGAGGATCGCGAGACCTACGAGATCATCGATGCGCGCGAGGTCGGCCAGGAGGCGGCCCAGATCGTGCTCGGGAAGCACTCGGGACGCCACGCGTTCGCCGAGACGCTCGAGTCCATGGGGCTCCACCTGCAGGGCGACGCGCTCAACCACGCGTTCACCCGGTTCAAGGAGCTCGCCGACCGCAAGGTGGAGATCACCGATGCCGACCTCGAGGCGATCGTCGCCCAGGAGATCGGCACGAAGGGGATCGACCGGTACACCTTCGTGAGCCTCGACGTGCACGGCGGCACCAAGGTGCACCCGAGCGCGGAGGTGGAGCTCACCGACGCGCAGTCCGGCGCGACCGTGGGCGCCCGGGGTGAGGGCAACGGGATGATCGACGCCGCGGTCGCTGCGATCGCGGCAGCCACCGGCGTGTCCGGCGCGGTCCTCGACTTCAAGGTGTCCTCGGTGACCAAGGGGGGCGACGCGCTCGGACAGGTCGCGATCCAGCTCGAGGTCGACGGGGTGAAGGCATCCGGCCGTGGCGTGGCCACCGACGTGGTGGAGGCCTCGGCCCGTGCGTACCTCAACGCGGTGAACCGCATCATCCGCATCCGCGACCGGGGTGCGACCCGCGAGCGCACGGTCGGTCCGTGACCGCGGTTCGCGACCGGTCGTGGGACCGGTAGGTTCACACCACCACGACCGGCCGCGTCGCCGGTCCCGTGACGGAGGAGGGGGAGCGGTGGCAGGGTCCGGGCAGCCCGGCGCGACGCGCCGTCCCCGAGTGCTGTTCCTGAGCGAGAACAACGGCGGCCACTCGACGATGCACCTCGGGATCCGCGCCGGTCTCGCGTACGACGACCGGATCTCGGCGTCGTTCGTCGACGTCCCGCCCGCCGGGTTCGGGCGCCGGCTCGCGAGCGTGCAGGTTCCGGGTCTCTCGGGCCTCGACCTCGATCTGGCCTCGCTGCGGGGTCAGTTGGCCACGAGCACCGCGGCCCGGCGCCTCCTGCGCGCGGCGGCGGGGACCTACGACGTGCTGCACGTCTACACGCAGCACGCGGCGCTGACCTCACGGGACATCCTCCGGGCGGTGCCGAGCGTCGTGGCCACGGATGCGACCGGCCACGACGTCGCCCGGCTCCTCCCGTACCGACGTCCGACCGTCTGGACCGAGCGCCAGCGGGGTCTGCGGAACCGGTTCGAGCGTCCCGTCTGGGACGCGGCAACCCTGGTGCTCACCAAGTCCGAGTGGGCGGCGCGTTCCCTGCGCGAGGACTACGGCGTCACCCCCGATCGGCTGCGCGTGGTCCCCCTGGGGATCGAGGTGCCCGCCGAACTCCCCGCCCGTGTCCCGCACGAGCGCCCGACCATCACCTTCGTGGGTCGGTCCCTCGCCCGCAAGGGCGGCCTCGTGCTGCTCGACCTGTTCCGCGAACGCTGGTCGGATCGGTACGAGCTCCACCTCGTCACCAAGGAGGCCGTGGCGCCCACCCCCGGCGTCGTCGTGCATGGCGACTTCGAACCGGGCGACCCCCGCCTCGCGGACCTGTTCGCCCGCACCGATCTCCTCGCCTTCCCGACCGAGTCCGACACGTTCGGCTACGCCGCGCTCGAGGCGATGGCGGCCGCGGTCCCGGTGGTGGCCCGGAGCACCTCGGCGCTGCCGGAGATCGTCGTGGACGGTGGGACGGGTCTGCTCGTGGGACCGTCCCCGTCCGAACTGGGTGCGGCGATCGAGGCCCTGCTCGAGGACCCGGCGCGGGCCCGGGCGATGGGGGAGGCGGGCCGGCGACGGATGCTGGAGCGCTTCGACGCCCGGGTCACCACCACCCGACTCGTGGACGTGCTCCTCGAGGCGCACGAGCGTTTCTGGGCCGTTCGGCCCTGAACCCGGGCCCTGCGTGGGCCTCCTCAGGGCCGGCGCGCCGGTTCGCGGCGGGATTTCTGGGGCCAAGGGCTCAAGTCCGAGGCCCGGACGGCCGATGGAGTGGGTACGCCACCGCCCACCGGCCGCACCCGGTGACTCAGGTCACCGGATCGGGTCGTCCGGGCGGGGGCCCAGGTCCGAACACATGCCGGAAGCAACCTCCGCACCAAGGAGCACCCGATGAGCTACCACGAGTTCCTCGCCTACCTCTACGACCACGAGACGACCCGCTCACTCGCCGTCGGGCTCGCGCAGGCGGTGAAGGAGTCCGGGAAGACGGCGACGGCCAAGGTGCCGGCGACGGTCTGATCGACCTCAGCAAGGTCAGCGACGAAGGAGCGGGGACCCTCAGGGCCTCGCTCCTGACGCGTCCGGGCCCGGCGTCCGACTACCAGTAGTCGCGCATGAGCTCGCCCGCCCACGGGGCCTCGCGCACCTCGCCCCGTGGTGCGAACCCCTCGAGCCACGGCTTGATGTCGATGATCGGGGTGCCGTCGACCGCGTCGAGGCCGCGCACGAGCAGGTCGGTGCCGTCGACCGCGACGAGCTCGCACCGACTCACCCCGATCCGGTTCGGTCGATCCTTCGCCCGCTGGGCGAGGATCCCGACGAGCGGCCAGTCCGGATTGCCCCGGGGATGACGCGACCCCCATTCGATGCCGTCGGGGTCGACCCGGTCGAACACGAAGACCACCTCGAGGTGGGAGAAGGACTCGAGCCCGCGCACCGTCTCGGCGGACACCCGTGGGTGGTCGAGCCGCAGCCGGGCCTCCACGGGCCCCCACCGGTCGTCCTCGACGACCGACCGGCCGCCGAGGACGTGCCCGAGGGGCTCGACACCGAGCGCCGCCATCGCTACCCGCCGATGCGGGGGAGGAAGTCGGGACGGGTGGCCTCGAACGCGGCGATCGCGTCGGCGTGCTGCTCGGTGATGCCGATGTCGTCGAGTCCGTTCACGAGGCGGTGCACGTGGTGGTCGTCGAGGAAGAACGGCTCCTCGAGGTCGAGCGACGGGACCCGCACCTCGAGGTCGGGGACGTCGACCACGATCTCGATCGTCGGGTCGTCCTCGACCGCGGCCATGATCCGCTCGACCGTCGCCGGTCCGAGCGTCACGGGGATGAGGCCGATCTTCAGGCAGTTGTTGCGGAAGATGTCGGCGAAGCGCGACGAGATGATCGCCTTGAACCCGTAGTCCTCGAGGGCCCACGGAGCGTGCTCGCGGGATGACCCGGTGCCGAAGTTCGGACCCGCCACGAGGATGCCGGCGCCCGCGTACTGCGGCTGGTTCAGCACGAAGTCCGGGTCCTCCCGCCACTCGCTGAAGAGCCCCGCGCCGAAGCCCGTGCGCTCGATGCGCTTGAGCCAGTCGCTCGGGATGATCTGGTCCGTGTCGACGTCGGAGCGACGCAGGGGGACCGCGCGCTCGCTGATGAGGGTGACTGCTTCCATCGTGTGCTCCTGATCAGTCGAGGTCCGAGGGGCACGCGAACGTCCCCATGACGGCGGTGGCGGCGGCGACGGCGGGGGACACGAGGTGGGTGCGTCCGCCCTTGCCCTGCCGACCCTCGAAGTTCCGGTTCGAGGTGCTCGCCGACCGTTCGCCGGCCACGAGCTTGTCCGGGTTCATCGCGAGGCACATCGAGCAGCCGGGTTCGCGCCACTCGAGCCCCGCCTCGGTGAACACCGTGTGCAGGCCCTCCGACTCGGCCTGGTGCTTCACCGCGAACGAACCCGGCACGACCATCGCCCGCAGGCCGGCCTTGACCTTCCGGCCCCGCAGCACCTCGGCCGCGGCGCGCAGGTCCTCGATGCGCGAGTTGGTGCACGATCCGATGAACACCGTGTCGACTGCGACCTCGCGCATCGGGGTGCCCGGGGTCAGACCCATGTACTGCAGGGCGCGGGCGGCCGCGTCGCGCTCGGTGGGGTCGGAGAACGACTCCGGATCGGGCACGACGTCGTCGATCGTGAAGGTCTGGCCGGGGTTCGTGCCCCAGGACACCGACGGGCGGATCGTGGAGGCGTCGATGACGACCTCGCGGTCGAAGACCGCGTCGTCGTCCGTCGTCAGGTCGCGCCACTCCGCGACGGCACGGTCCCAGGCCTCGCCCTGCGGGGCGAAGGGACGACCGCGCAGGTACTCGAACGTCACCTCGTCGGGGGCGACCATCCCGGCGCGGGCGCCGGCCTCGATCGACATGTTGCAGAGGGTCATGCGGCCCTCCATGGAGAGCGCCCGGATGGCCGAACCCCGGTACTCGATGATCGAACCGATCCCCCCTCCGGTGCCGAGGGCGGCGATCACCGTGAGGGTGACGTCCTTGGCCGTCACCCCGGCGGGCAGATCACCCTCGACGGTCACGGCGAGCGTGCCCGGCTTGGCCTGCGGCAGCGTCTGGGTCGCGAGCACGTGCTCGACCTCGCTCGTCCCGATGCCGAACGCGAGTGCGCCGAACGCTCCGTGCGTCGAGGTGTGCGAGTCGCCGCACACGATGGTCATGCCCGGCTGGGTGAGTCCCTGCTCCGGGCCGATCACGTGCACGATGCCCTGACCGGGTTGGCCCATCGCGTGGCAGGTCACCCCGAACTCGGCGCAGTTCGCGGCGAGGGTCTCCATCTGCTTCCGGGAGATCTCGTCCCGCACACCCACGGTGAGGTCCGACTCGCCCCACACGAGCGCGACGTCGGTGGGCACGTTGTGGTCCATCGTGGCGACCGTGAGGTCGGGTCGCCGGACCCGGCGGCCGTTCATCCGCAGGCCGTCGAAGGCCTGCGGGGACGTGACCTCGTGCACGAGGTGGAGGTCGATGTAGAGCAGCGTGGGCTCACCCTCGGCGGCCCGCACGACGTGGCGGTCCCAGACCTTCTCGCTCAGCGTCCGACCCATGGTGCTCTCCCGTGTGTCCGCGGCGCGGTCCGCGCCTTGCATCGTGTCTCAAAATGTGAGACAGTTGTTTCGTATGTCGGACAGTGTACGGCGCGTCGGCGTCCTCGACAAATCGGTGGCCATCCTCGATGCGCTGGTCGCAGGTCCGGCCTCGCTCGCCGAACTCGTCGAGCGCACCGGGCTGGCGCGGCCCACCGTGCACCGGTTGGCCGTCGCCCTCGAGGCCCACGACGTGCTCGGACGGGACGCGCAGGGTCGGTTCCGTGCCGGTCGACGCGTGCTCGCGTGGGGGCGTGCGGCCATGGGCGACGCGTCGCTCGTCGATGCGGCGGCGCCGGTGCTCGCGGCGCTCGCCGAGACCACGGGGGAGAGCGCCCAGCTCTACGTGCGCGACGGCGACGTCCGGGTCTGCGTGGCCTCGGCCGACCGTCGCACCGGGCTCCGGGACACCGTGCCCGTCGGCGCGGTGCTCGCGCTCGACGCCGGCTCCGGGGCCAAGGCCCTGCTCGCCTGGACCGCGCCGGCCGATCTGCCGGACCGGGTCGACCCGGCCGAACTCGCGACGGTGCGCCGACGGGGCTGGGCCGTCTCGGTGGCGGAACGGGAGCCGGGGGTCGCCAGCGTGAGCGCGCCCGTCCTCGACGGTGCTGGTCGGGTCGTCGCCGCGATCGGGGTGAGCGGCCCGATCGACCGCCTGGGGCGCGCACCGGGACGACGCTTCGGCGCGGCGGTCGTCGCCGCGGCCCGCGGGCTCGAGCGGTCGGCGGGACTCGCCGGGGGCTGAACGCCCGCCCCCGACCTCGGTGTCCGGGGTTCACCACTGCGAAACAATTCCGAAACGAACGGTCCGTACCGTCGTCGGGCGTGGATGTCGTTCTCGTTCGTTGGCCCGAGGAGTCGGAGCACCTCACGGAGCTGCGCGCGGCCGGGGTGCCCCGGCTCCTGCTCGTGGGCCCGGCCTCGGCCCCACCCGCCGCCACCGACCCGCTCGAGGACTGGGTTCGCCTCCCCGCCGAGGATCGCGACGTCCGGGCCCGGGTCGCCACCCTCGAGGCGCGCGCCGCGGCCGGTGGTGCGCTGCCCTCGCTCGACGACGACGGACTGCTGCGCTACCGGGACCGCTGGGTGTCGCTCTCGCCGGTCGAGCGCCTCCTCGCCGTTGCGCTCGTGGAGCGGTACGGCGCGGTCGTCGGGCGCGAGGCGCTGTCGAGGCAGGCGTGGCCGGACGGCGCACCGACCCGCAACGCGCTCGACGTGCACATCCTCCGGCTCCGTCGCCGCATCGCCGAACTCGGCCTCGAGATCCGCACCGTGCGCTCCCGCGGCTACCTGCTCCAGGCGGCCGCGACCGGTCGCGCCGGCCTCGCCTCCTGAGGCCGACCGGCATGTTCCTCGCCAGCGGCGGCGGCACCGTCACGACGATCCTGCTCGACATCCTCATCGTCCTCGTCGCCGCGAAGGTCGCCGCCGAGTTCGCCGAGCGCGTCGGCATCCCGGCGGTCGCGGCCGAGATCGTCGCCGGCATCCTCGTCGGGCCATCGGTGCTCGGACTCGTCGCCGAGAACGATGTGCTCCTCGTCCTCGGGGAGATCGGGGTCATCCTGCTGCTGCTCGAGGTGGGGATGGAGATGGACCTGCGCGAGCTGCGGGCGGTCGGGCGTGCGTCGTCGACCGTCGCGGTGATCGGGGTGGTCGGCCCGATGGCCCTCGGGTACGTCGCGATGCAGGTGCTCGGGGAGTCGACGAACACCGCGTTGTTCATGGGCGCGGCCCTCGCGGCCACGAGCGTGGGCGTCACGGCCCGGGTCTTCTCCGACCTCCGGGCCCTCGGGACGGTCGAGGCCCGGACGGTGCTCGGTGCCGCGGTCGTCGACGACGTGCTCGGCCTCCTCATCCTCACCGTCGTCGTCCGCATCGTCACCGGGGGCTCCGTCTCGGTCCTGTCCGTGGCCTCGATCATCGCCGTGGCCGTGGGGTTCCTCGTCATCACGACGGTGCTCGGCAGTCGATTCGCCCCCTCGTTGTTCCGAGCCGTGCACCGCTACGCGCGCTCGCCCGGGACGCTCGTCGCGCTCGCGCTGGCGTTCTCGCTGCTCTTCGCCGAGTTCGCGAGCGCGGCCAAGCTCGCCCCGATCGTCGGCGCCTTCGTGGCCGGTCTCGCGCTGAGCCGGAGCGAGCAGCGGGAACGCATCCAGCGGGAACTCGCACCGGTCGGGCACCTCTTCGTCCCGGTGTTCTTCCTCGGGATCGGGATCAACGTCGACGTGTCGTCCTTCGCCGAGCCCGAGGTGCTCGGCATCGCCGGGGTGCTCCTCGTGCTGGCGATCATCGGCAAGCTGCTCAGCGCGCTCGGTGGGATCGGGGCCCGCGGCGACAAGTGGCTCATGGGGTTCGGCATGATCCCGCGCGGCGAGGTCGGCCTCATCTTCGCCACGATCGGCCTCTCGAGCGGTGTGCTCACCGACGATCTGTACGCGGCCCTGTTGCTCGTCGTCATCGTCACGACCGTGCTCGCGCCGCCGCTGCTCAAGGCGCGGCTGCGGACCATCCAGCGCCGACGGGGCGTCGAGGCCGCCTCGGGCGAGGCGATGCCCGCCGGCGGGTGGCTGCGGGTCGACGACGGCACGGTCGAGCTCGCGGCGCATCCGCCCGCCGAGGCCGCCCTCAGGGTCGCGTTCGACGCGGCCACCGCGCTCGAGGCCGCCCGCGCGCCGGGGGAGGACCTGCTCGACTGGCTCGGCGGGCTCGGCGACACCGTCCTCCCCTGGGACGCGGATGCGACCCGTCGCCTCGTGACGGTGCTCGAGTTCGGCGGCGACCGGTCGTGGCGGTTCCTCGAGCGGACCGGGGTCCT
Organism: Acidimicrobiia bacterium; assembly: GCA_023262065.1. GTDB lineage: Bacteria > Actinomycetota > Acidimicrobiia > IMCC26256 > IMCC26256 > IMCC26256. The sequence continues at coordinate 8,505 of JALRDW010000190.1, forward strand.
CGAGCGGGCGCTCCCGGAGCTGGCCGAGGCCCTCCGGCTGCGGCGGGCCGATCCCTACCTGCTCGACGCGGGCCAGACGCTGCGCTTCGAACTGGTCGAGCGCGTGCGGGAGCTGCCACGTGAGGACGAGGTGGCGGCGCGGGCCTGGTCCCGCATCGAGGAGCCCTCGGCGCTGCTGCTCGCGGCCCTCGTGCTCGACACCGCCGGGCCCGACGTCGACTCGGTGCCCCTGGCGCGCGCGTTCGCAGCCCGCCTCGGGCTCGCGCCGGAGGAGCAGCGCGCCCTCGTCACGCTCGTCGATGACCAGGGCCTCCTCCGGGCCCTGGCCATGCGGGCCGACGGCCTCAGCGAGGAGGCGGTCCTGCCGGCGGCGAGCCACCTCGCGACGAGCGAGCTCGTGCGGTCGCTCTACGTCCTCAGCGTGGCACTCGCCCCGCTCGACGCGGTCGAGCGGCGACGCCTCGACGAGATCCTGGGCCTGCTGCTCAACGTCGTGGAGCAGGACGCGCTCACCGGACCGGATGCCCGCTCCGTCGTCGACCTCCGCCGGTCGGAGGCGATCGCGCTCGCCCGGGGTCGCCGACGGGTCGTCGAGCGCATCGAGCACGCGCCCCGGGGCTACGTCCTCGCACAGGACGCCGAGGCGATCGCCCGGCAGGCGGCGAGGATCGAGCCGCCGCCGGGTCGGGCCCAGGCTCGGGTCTCCGTCGATCCGGTCGGACCCGGGCGCTGGCGCATCGAGGTCGTGAGCCGCGACGTCCCCGGCCTGCTGGCGCGGGTCGCGGGAGTCCTCGCCGATCACGGTCTCGACGTGCTCGAGGCCACCGTGGCGACCTGGGGCGACGGTGCGGCGCTCGAGTCGTTCACGGTCGAACGGCCGCCGCTCGACCCGCCGCGTCTCGACCCCGACGCGCTGACCGACATGGGCGGGCCCGATGCGGCTGCGCTCGAGGCGTCGATCGGGGCGGCCTTCTCGGCGCCGCTCGTGTCCCCGCCGAACCCGGACGCGGAGGTGGCCTTCGACGACGCGGCCTCGCCCTGGTACACGGTGTGCGAGGTCCGCAGCCCCGACCGGCGTGGTCTGCTGCACATGATCACCGTGGGACTCGCGGCCGCCGGCGCGAGCGTGCACTCGGCCCGGCTCGTCACCCTCGACGGTCAGGCGGTGGACCGGTTCGAACTCACCGATGCGGACGGCCGCAAGCTCACCCGCGAGGCGAAGGCCGCGGTCCGGGCCGCGCTGCTCGACGGGGTCATGCCGACGCGGGGTCGCCGGGCCCGGCGTCGCGCGGCCGCCGCCCTCGCCGCGTTCGGCTGATCGCGGGGCGGTGCCCTTCCCTCAGTCGGCGAGACGGATCGAGACGATCTCGACCTCGACCGTCTTCCGGGCCGGCGTCTCGTACCGGTACGGCCCACCCACGGGCTGGTTGAGCAGCACCGTGCCGAGTGGCGAGGAGGTGCTCAGCACCTCGAGGTCCTCCCGCCGCTCCTCGATCGATCCGAGCAGGTAGGTCATCGTGTCGTCGGCCCCGGCGAACCGGATCTCGACCACGGTGCCGGGCACCGCGAGCTCGGCGTTGGCCGCCTCGACGATCACGGCGTCGCGCAGGATCGCCTCGATCTGGCGGACCCGGGCCTCGTTGAGCCCCTGCTCGTCCTTCGCCGCGTGGTAGTCGGCGTTCTCCTTGAGGTCCCCGAGTTCCCGCGCCTTCTCGATGCGGTCCGTGATCATCACGCGGCGCGGACCCGTGCGCTCGGTGAGTTCCTCGCGCAGTCGTTCGGCCGCGGCGGGGGAGAGGTTCGCAGGGCTGGTCATGGGGCGAGAGGGTACCCGAGCCCCCCGCCGCCCCACCCGCGGCGGGCCGACCGGATGGTGTGCGGCCGGACGGCGCCCCGCACCACGGGGTCCGGCGGGAGGTCGGTGCCGTCGGGTCCGCCCTCGGACCCGACCGCGCTCAGCGTTCGCCGAGGTAGGAGGCCTCGAGCAGATCGGGGCGGGCGGCCAACTCGGCCGCGGTGCCGCTCACCACGTCCCGTCCGCGCGACATCACGACGGCGCGGTCGGCGACGGCGAGTGCCATCGGCACGTGCTGCTCGACGAGCAGGACGCCCGCCCCGGTCTCGGTCGCGATGGTGCGGAGCATGGGGAGCAGGCGTTCCACGATGATCGGTGCGAGTCCCAGGCTCATCTCATCGACCATGAGCAGGCGCGGCTCGCCCACCAGCGCCCGGGCGAGGGCGAGCATCTGCTGCTCGCCGCCGGACAGCAGGCCGCTCGGTCGGTCGGCGAGCGGGGCGAGCGCGGGGAACATGTCGAACGCCCGATCGGTCGCGTCGCGCCCCCCGCGGGCCAGGCGGAGGTGCTCGCGCACCGTGAGACCCGGGAACAGCCCCCGGTCCTCGGGCACGAGCGCGACGCCGCGGCGGGCCCGCTTCCACGTGCGCGTGAGGGCCGATCGGCGCACCCGCCGGCCACGGCCGTGCTCGTCGTGCGCGACCTCGTCGAGGACGAGGAGGGTGCCGTCGATCGGTGGCAGGAGGCCCGCGACGGTGAGGAGGGTGGTCGTCTTCCCGGCCCCGTTCGCACCGAGCAGGGCCACGACCTCGCCGGCGTCCACCGTGAGATCGAGGTCGTGCACCACCGCGACGCCGTCGTACCCGGCGCGCAACCGCTTCGCGACGAGGACCGGATCGCTCACCGTCCCCCCTCCGGGTCGGTCGTCCCCGTGCGGGCCGAGGTCCCGAGGTAGGCCTCGATCACCCGGGGGTCGTCCCGCACCGTCGACGGCGTGCCCGTCGAGATGACGCGGCCGAAGTCGAGGACCGACACGCGGTCGCAGACCGAGAGCACGAGCGACATGTCGTGGTCCACGAGCAGGACCGCGACCCCCGAGTCGGCGATGGCCCGGATGCGCCCGCCGAGGATCGCCGACTCGCTCGTGTCGAGCCCGGCCGCCGGTTCGTCGAGGAGCAGGACGGCCGGCCGCCGGACGAGGGCCCGGGCCAGGCCGACGAGCCGGGTCCGGCCCGTCGGGAGTTCGGTCGGCATGAGGTCCGCCGCATCCGCGAGCCCGACGGCGTCGAGCGCCCACCGCACATCCTCGTGGTGGCGGTCCCGCGGGCGCAGCGCGTCGACGAAGGGGCTCCACCAGCGGGGGTCGGAGGCGGCGACCCGCAGGTTCTCCTCGACCGTGAGCTCGTCGAAGAGTTCGACCGACTGGAAGGTGCGGCCGAGTCCGGCCCGCGCCCGTCGGTGCGGTGCGAGCCCGTCGACCGGCTCGCCGCCGACCCGGACCCGGCCGCGCGCCGGCGTGAACCCGGTGACCGCGTCGATCAGGCTCGTCTTCCCGGCCCCGTTCGGTCCGATGAGGCCGACGACCTCGCCCGACGTGACCGAGAGCGAGACCCCGTCCACCGCGAGGACCCCGCCGTAGGACACCGTGAGTTCGTCGACCCGCAGCGCCTCCCCGGTCATGCGCCCACCTTCGTGGAGCCGTCGGGGCGGCGGCGGGACAGCCGGCCCCGCAGCCCGGAGATCGCGCCCGCGATGCCGTCCGGTTGCACGATCGTCACGACGATGAGCACCACGCCGCTCAGGGCCACCTGGTACTTCGATCCGACGGACCCGTTGCCCCCGAGGGTCTGGGTGAGCAGGCCGCCGGCGGCCATCGTGCCCGCGATGAGCGCGCCCGCGATGCGGCCGACCCCGCCGAGGTACAGCAGGGCCAGGGTCGCGAGCGCACCGAACACGAGGAACACGTCGGGGGAGAGGCGCGTGAGCTCGTAGGCGGTCAGCACGCCGCCGACCCCGGCGAGCGCGGAGGCGACGCCGAACGCGAGCAACTTCATCGCAGTCACATCGATCCCGGCGGCCGCGGCGGCCCGTTCGTTCGACCGGACTGCGAGCCAGCGCAGCCCGGTCGTGGAGCGGCGGAGGTTCGCCACGAGCAGGAGGCACGAGAACACGACGACGATGACGAACACCCCGAACTGCCACCGCGGGAACGCGGCGCCCCGGGCCTCGATGCCGAGGTCGATCCCGAGGATCGAGGGTGACGCGGTCTCGATGCCGCCCACTCCACCGGTGAGCGCCTCCGAGGAGAACACGAGGGCCTGGATCGCGGTGGCCGCCCCGAGCGTGGCCACCGCGAGCGTCGCCCCGCGCACCCGCACCGCCGGGTAGCCGGCGAGCAGGCCGCCGCCGACCGCGACCGCGATCGCCAGCAGGGCGGACACGGGGAACGGGATCGGCGTGTCGGCGCTGAGGCGTGCGGTCGTGAACCCGGCGATCCCGGCGATCGCGAGCTGGGCGAGCGAG
>JALRDW010000044.1 GCA_023262065.1 Acidimicrobiia bacterium
GAGGGCGCCGGCCTCGAGGTCGAACGGTTCACGCCGCGCGAGGGCCGCGACTCGATGGTGGCACGGATCGAGGGAACCGATCCCGACGCGCCGTCGCTGTGTCTGATGGGGCACACCGACGTGGTGCCCGTGAACCCGGACACCTGGTCACGCGATCCGTTCGGCGGCGAGCTCGTCGACGGCGTCGTGTGGGGTCGGGGCGCGGTCGACATGCTCAACCTCACGGCATCGATGCTCGTCGCGTTCCGTCGGCTCGCCGACTCGGGGTTCCGGCCCCGGGGCACGTTGTCGTACCTCGCGGTGGCGGACGAGGAGGCCTCGGGCACCTACGGCGCGGAGTGGCTGCTCGAGCACGAACTCGACGCGGTGCGCACCGAGAACGTCATCACCGAGTCCGGCGGGTTCCAGATGGGCAGCCGTGGCGGCATCCGCCTCCCCGTGATGGTGGAGGAGAAGGGTGCGATGTGGTCGAAGCTCACGGTGAAGGGCACGCCGGGCCACGGATCCCAGCCCCACCGCACCGACAACGCGGTTCTCAAGGCCGCCCAGATCGTGCAGCGGATCGGGACCTACCGGCCGCCGGCCCGGGTGAGCGATACCTGGCGTCGGTTCGTCGAGGGCATGCAGTTGCCGGCCGAGCTCGCCGACCCGGCGACGCTCGACGCGGTGATCGAGGGCCTCCCGATCGGGGCGAGCCGCCTCTTCCACTCGTGCACGCACACCACGATGTCGCCGAACGTCTCGCACGGCGGCACGAAGGTGAACATGATCCCGGACCGTGCGGTGGTGGCGGTCGACATCCGAACGCTGCCGGGGGTCTCGGCCGACGACGTCGTGACCATGCTCGCCGATGCGTGCGGCGACCTCTGGGACGAGGTGGAGTACGAGATCCGCGACGACGGGGCGTCGGCCTCGCCGATCGACACCCCGCTCTGGGATTCGCTGGCCCGGGTGACCGGTCGCCTGTGCGAGGGGTCGGCGCTCGTGCCGATGATGATGGTCGGTGGCACCGACAACCGGTACTTCCGCCGGGCCGGTGCGGTCGGGTACGGCTTCGGGCTCTTCAGCGCGCGCCTACGGTTCGAGGACTTCGCGTCGATGTTCCACGGTAACGACGAGCGGGTCGATCAGGAGTCGCTCCGTCTGTCGACCGAACTCTGGTCGGCCATCGCCCACGACTTCCTCGCCTGAGGCGGCGTCACTCCAGACCCTGCTCGCGCAGGAACGCCTCGAGTTCGGCCGCGAGCGCATCCCCCGAGGGCAGATCGTCCTCCGCGGCGAGGGCACCGAGATCCCGTCGGTCCCCCTCGGCCGGCTCATCCTCGGCCTGCGCGTCGAGTCGAGCGACGTACTGCGAGAGGTCGTCGTCGTCGGCGACGAACGCGTCGATGCGCGCGCGCCACGCGGCGGCCTGCACCCGGAGCTCGCCGAGTCCGATGGGGACCTCGGCGAGCGCGGCGAGGCCCTCGAGCAGTGCGAGCTGGCCGGGCGGGTTCGGCGGGCTCGCCACGTAGTGGGGGACCGGGGCCCAGAGCGAGGCCGAGGGCACCCCCGACGACCGCAGGACGTCGTGCAGCACGCCGACGATGCCGGTCGGCCCCTCGTACCGGGAACGACTCATGCCGAGCCGCGTCATGAGGGCGGGTTCGGTGGTCGAGCCCGTGATGCGCACGGGCTGGTGGTGCGATGCGTCCGCGAGGAGGGAACCGAGCGTGACCGCCAGTTCGCACCCGAGCTCGCCGACGACCTCGAGGACCGCGTCGCAGTAGTCCCGCCACTTGAGGTGCGGTTCCGGTCCGAGCACGAGCACCAGGTCGCGGGCCGCATCCGGGACCCGGGCGGCGAGGATGCGCGTCCCCGGCCAGCGGATCTCGCGGGTCACGCCGTCACTGATCACGACCGTCGGGCGCAGCGCCTGGAAGTCGATGTGCTCCTCGGGATCGATGTAGCCGACCTGCTCCGCGCCGTACTGGTTCGCGAGCAGCTCGATGGCATCGGTCGCAGCGTCACCCGCGTCGTTCCAGCCGGTGAACGCGGCGACGAGGACCGGGTGGCGCAGGGAGGGACGCTCCTCCCAGACGAGGCTGCTCACGACCGGGACTCTAGGAGGACGCGGTCCATCATGCGGCGGCGGCTCACCCGCGCAGGGCGGCGATCGAGGACCGTCCGGCCCGATCGAGCGCACCGTCGATGAGGCCCGCCACCA
>JALRDW010000118.1 GCA_023262065.1 Acidimicrobiia bacterium
CGCCGACCGGCTCTCGAACGTGTCGGTCGGGTAGGGGATGCCCCGCCAGGCGGAGTTCACCTCGATGCCGCGCGGATCGGCGCCATCGAGGAACGCCCGGGCCGACGGATCGTCCTGGAGCCATGCGGTGAGGAGCGCGGTGTCCGCGTTCGCCTCGGCCCGCACCAGCGGTTGGGACGGCGCGTAGGCGGGCCAGCGCACACCCGGGTTCAACTCCCGGAGCTCGGGGTCCGCGTAGAAGGTGTCGAGTCGGGAGTCGGAGACGATCCGGGCCACGAGACGCGGGGAGAGCACGAGGTCGGAGATCGGCTGTCCGGTCGTCGGGTTCCGGAGGTTGTGCACGACGGTGACCGCGGTGAGGTCGATCGGGGCGTACCGGACCCGAGTGGTCGACGGGTGGGCGGCGAGTTCGGCCGACGTCATCGGCAGCGAGGTGATCCCGAAGTCGACCTGCTCCTCGAGCGTGGCCAGCCGTCCCTCGTTCGAGGACGATTCGGTGACGTCCATCACCACGGGTTCGGCCCCGGTGCACCGCGTACTGGCGACCCGGTACAGCAGCGGGATCGCCGAGGCGGCGCCACCCGTCCGGATGTCGAAGTCCGAGACCGCCGGGCAGTCGGCGATGCTCGGCGCGAACCGGATCGTCGCGATGGCGTGAGCGGAGGGCAGTGCACCCGGGGTCACCGGGGTGCCGGTGTTCTCGTACGCGAGGAGGGAGCAGGGTCGTGTGCTTGAGCACCCCAGCTCAGGGAGGTCGAGCGCGCTGCGGACCTCGAAGTTCGCCCGTCCGGTGCCGTCGGCCGCGGTGATCGCGCCGGTCACCTGGTTGCCGTCGTCGGCGTTCGGGAAGGCCTGGTTCATGAAGCAGTCCGCCAACGAGGTCGGTACCTCACGGCACTGGACGACGTTGACGGTGTACTGGCCCGTCGACCGGCGCGTGGGTCGGAAGCCGGTCCACGAGACGGTGACGACCTGGGTGCCGAGCTCGGTCGATGGACCGGCGACGACCGCCCGTCCGTCAACCCCGCTGTCGGCGGACCCGATCCCGGCCGGTACCGCGACGGTGGCGGCGGCGATGGCGAGGACGGCCCCGACGGTGAGCGAGCGGCGGACGAACGGGAGCATCGTGGACCTCACAGCGCGGCGGGCAACAGGGGCGCGGCCTGCTCGAACACCCACCACGTGGCGGCGACGAGCACGGGAACGGAGACGAGGTAGGCCGACCACGGGCGCCACCGGAGGGCGAGCCAGGTGGCACCGAGGGCGCTGGCCGCGAGCAGGACGAGACCGAGGATGAGCCCGCCGATACCGGATCCGTCGCCGGCGAGCCCGGTCTCGGCCGCCTCGACGCGCCGGACGTGGGGGGTCGACGCCACGGGGTCGCTCTCGAGTCGGGCCCGGGCGACGAGGTACCGGGTCGCGCGTCGCGGCGGATCGGCGGTGAGCAGCGTCAGCTCGCCGCGTCGACTGGTCGTGGCGAACACGGAGGCGTCCTCCGCGGAGGCGGTGGTCACCTCGGTCACCCGGTACCGCGCAGGACCCTGACCGGTCGTCAGCCGGATCGCATCACCCGGCGCGAGGCGGTCGAGGTGCCGGAACGGCGCGCCGAACGTGGTGCGGCGGGCGATGAGCACGCTGTTGCCGGCCTGCCCGGGCATCGGGGTCGCCCGGACGTGGCCCGGACCACCGGCCGTGATCGAGGAGGAGGTGCTCTCGGCGACGATCTGACGGATCCCGAGTTCGGGCACGGTCAGGATCGCGATCGGCGTACCCGGGTCGATGCGTCCGCCGATGGGCGCGGTCCCCGCCGCGAGCTCGGCTCGCAGGGCCCGTTCCCGGAGCACCTGGTCGCGGGACGCGGTCAGCCGTGACCCGACCAGGAGGAAGAGCACGAACGCGAGCAGGATCGTGGCCGCGATCCCGAGTGCGGGGCGGACGACGGCGCGGGCAGTTCGAGGCCTCGGGGCCGCAGATGCGGGCTCGATGTCAGGCTGCTCGATGATCTCGATGTCGTCGTCATCGATGCCCGCGTCGACGGTCGTCGTCATGGCTCCTTGAGTAGCACGGGTCGTCGGGCCGGCGGCAAGGCGCATTGCGCTGTTCAGCCAAGGTTCACCTCGTCGTCGGTCCTCGGCAAACCGCCCCTCGCCACAATGTCGGACGTCGGCGTACGGCGGTTCACGGACCGGGCGGCGGCACGACCTGGAGCCTGCGACCGCGATGCAACCGATCGACCCGACCATCGCTCTCGAGGGTTTCGGCCCCGGGGTCGAGGACCGAGTTCGTCCGGTGACCCGTCGGAGCGGCGCCGATCGGTGGTTCCGCGGCGTGGTGACCGCGGCCGGTGCGTTCACGCTCCTGCTCATGGGTCTGATCGGCCTCTTCCTGCTCGTCCGATCGATGGACGCACTACGAGCCGCCGGTCCGTCGTTCCTCACGACCGCCACGTGGGAACCCGACGGCGGTGCCTTCGGCATCGCGGCGGTGCTGCTCGGTACGGCACTCATCGCCGTGGTCGCACTCGCGATGGCGGTACCCATCGCGATCGCCGGGTCGATCTTCATCACCGATTACGCGCCGAGCCGGATGCGCACCCCGTTGATCTGGCTCGTCGATCTGCTCGCCGCGGTGCCGAGCCTCATCTACGGGCTGTGGGGGCGCGCGTACCTCCAGCCGAAGATCATCCCGATCAGCGATTGGTTGAGCGCGCACCTCGGGTTCATCCCGTTCCTCGACGCGGACCGTGCGGCCGGGTTCGCCGCGTCGACCTTCGTCGCGAGCGTGGTGGTCGCGCTCATGGTGCTGCCGATCTGCACCGCGGTCATGCGCGAGGTGTTCTCGCAGGCACCGGCCGGTGAGAAGGAGGGCGCGCTGGCGCTCGGCGGTACGCGGTGGGGCGTGATCCGCACGGTGGTGATCCCGTTCGGTCGGGGCGGCATGGTCGGTGCCTCGATGCTCGGCCTGGGCCGTGCTCTCGGCGAGACGATCGCCATCACCCTCATCATCTCGCCGACCTTCGATCTCGGTCGTCTCACGCGGATCCTCGAGACGGGGGGTAACTCGATCGCGTTGCTCATCGCCTTGCGGTTCTCCGAGTCCTCGTCCTTCGGCATCAGTGCGCTCATGGCCGCCGGGCTGACGCTGTTCGTCATCACGCTGCTCGTCAACGCCGCGGCGTCGGTCGTGGTGGCCCGATCGCGCTCCGGCGCCGCGACGGAGATCTGACCATGGCGATCGTGGAGCTCGTACGTGACGACGCGGCGACGGCACCGGATGCGGGACGGCCGATCCGGTTCCGCACCGTCGAACGCGACGACGCGCTGGCGATCGGCGGAGCTGCGGTGGCGGCCTCGGCGCTCGCGTGGTTGCTCTTCACGCGGTTGACCGCGGCCGGGGTCAACCTCGGCATGTTCGTCGTGGGCTACCTGCTGTTCCTCCTCCTCGTGTGGGGTATCGGTCGTGAGCAGTACGACGCGGTCCGCGCCCGTGACCTCGTCGCGCGGGCCGTCTTCTGGAGCGTGGGGCTGCTGCTCATCGTCCCGATGGTTGCCATCACGGCGTACACGGTGGCCAAGGGCGTGGCTGCGCTGACCCCGAACTTCTTCCTCGAGGATCAGAGCCGGGTCGGGCCGTTGAGCCCGCCGAGCGTCGGCGGCGCGTCCCAGGCGATCGTCGGCACGCTCGAGCAGGTGGGCCTCGCCACACTCATCTCCGTCCCGCTCGGTGTGCTCGTGGCGGTGTTCCTCAACGAGGTCGGCGGCCGTCTCGCCCGACCCGTCCGGATGATCGTCGACGCGATGAGTGCGATCCCGTCGATCGTGGCCGGTCTCTTCATCTTCGCGGCGTTCATCCTCGCCCTCGGGGGGCAGCTGAGCGGGTTCGCGGCGGCGCTCGCGCTCTCGGTGCTCATGCTCCCGACCGTGACCCGCACCACCGAGGTCGTGCTGCGGCTCGTCCCCGGGGGCCTGCGCGAGGCGGGTCTCGCCCTCGGCGCGACCGAGTGGAGCACCACGCGCCACGTGGTCATCCCGACCGCCCGCAGCGGCATCGTCACCGCGGTCATCCTCGGGGTGGCCCGTGTCATCGGCGAGACCGCGCCGTTGCTGCTCACGACGCTCGGGGCCACCGCCATGAACGCCAACCCGTTCTCCGGGAAGCAGTCGGCGTTGCCGCTCTACGTCTACCGGCTGTTCCAGCTGCCGCAGGAGGTCGCGATCCAGCGTGCCTGGACGGGCGCGCTCGTGCTCCTGCTCCTCGTCCTCGTCCTCTTCGTCACCGCTCGAATCATCGGCGGGCGCGGGGCCGGCCACATCAGCCGGTTCCGTCGGGCCCGCCTCGCCCGGGAGGGGCTCGCATGACCGCAGTCGAATCCGACGTCATCGATCTGGAGGAGTCGGCGCAGTCCACCGCCTCCGAGATCACCGCTCGTGATGTGAGCGCGTGGTTCGGGGATCACAAGGTGCTCGAGGGTGTGTCCCTCGACATGCCGAGCGCTCAGGTCACGGCGCTCATCGGTCCGTCGGGATGTGGGAAGTCGACCTTCCTCCGGATCCTCAACCGCATGCACGAACTCGTGCCCTCGGCGCAGCTCTCCGGCACCATCGCGCTCGACGGCACCGACATCTACCGGGGCGACATCCCGGTGACGGAGATGCGGCGTCGGATCGGGATGGTGTTCCAGAAGCCGAACCCGTTCCCGGCGATGACCGTGTCGGAGAACGTGCTCGCGGGCCTGAAGCTGTCGGGGGTCA
>JALRDW010000154.1 GCA_023262065.1 Acidimicrobiia bacterium
TCGCGCGGCGGCGGCTCATCCGCGCAGGGCGGCGATCGAAGACCGTCCGGCCCGATCCAGCGCACCGTCGATGAGGCCCGCCACCATGGCCCCCATCGCCTCGAAACCCTCGCCGAGGGTCTTGCCCATCTGGAACCGGGCGTTGATGCCCTCGACGATGATCGCCAACTTGTAGGCCGCGAAGACCTCGTACCAGTCGAGCTGGCCGAGGTCGCGCCCGCTGCGCGCCGCGTACGCCTCGACGATGCCGTCGTGGTCGAGGAACCCCTCCTGGGTCCCGATCGCCGATCCCGTGGCGATCACCTGAGCGTCGGACTGACCCCAGTACAGGAGGAAGAGCCCGAGGTCGGCCAGCGGGTCGCCGAGCGTCGACATCTCCCAGTCGAGGACGGCGACGATGCGCCCCGGGTCGTCGAGGGCCATCATCGTGTTGTCGAGGCGGTAGTCGCCATGGACGATGGTCGGTGCACCCGACGGCGGGAGCGCGGCCCGGAGTCGGCGGGCCACCTCGTCCACGGCGGGGATCTCCCGGGTCTTGGACCGCTCCCACTGTTCGCCCCAGCGTCGGACCTGCCGTTCGCAGTAGCCGTCGGGCCGTCCGAAGTCGCCGAGGCCGACCGCCTCGTAATCGACCGCGTGGATGTCGGCGAGCACGTCGACGAGGGCGTGGGACACCCGACCGGCCTCGTCGACGGTGAGGGCGGCGAGCGAGCGGGCGTCGCGGTGGATGACGCCGTCGACCTTCTCCATCACGTAGAAGGGCGCGCCGTTCACGCCCACGTCCTCGCAGAACCCGAGGACGACCGGGACGGGCACGGCGGTGTCGCGCAGGGCCCCCATGACCCGGGCCTCCCGCGCCATGTCGTGGGCGGTCGGGAGCACATGGCCCAGCGGGGGGCGTCGCAGCACCCACTCGGTGGTGCCGTCGGTGACGACGTAGGTGAGGTTCGACCGTCCGCCGGCGATGAGGGTCGCGGTCAGCGGGGTGCCGGTCGTGCCGGGGATGTTCGCGGCGAACCACGGTCCCAGGCGCTCGAGATCGACGCCGTCCGGCGTCGGGGCGGTGCTCACGGTGTCGGCCTCCCTCCGGCCGTGTCGCGGCCCACGGCGGAACCTAGATGGTCCCCGACGACACGTGCCCACACGGCGGGCGTGTGGGCACGGTGCGGACCGGCCGGAGCCGGTGGGGGGATGGTGGGATCAGGCGACGCGGGGCGTGCGCGGGGCGACCGGCTTGCCGTCGCCCTTCGGGTAGCGGGCGACCCGGCCGACCGGCATGTCGACGCGGTACCCGGCGGCGGCGCGCTCCTCCTCGGACTCGCCACCCCAGAACCCGTACTCACGGTTCTCCCGGGCCCAGGCCCGGCAGGGGGCGAGGGCGGCGCACTCGGTGCAGACCGACCGAGCCTTGGACTCACGGACGACCCGAGCCTCGGGGCGCTCGCCTGCCGGGGCGAAGAAGAGCTCCGTCCGCCCCTCGCAGGCCGCGTCGGCGGTCCAGGCGAGCGGTCCGGTGAAGACCAGGTTGGAGATCGTCTCTGCTGCCACGTCGGGCTCCTCACGCGTCGTCGGGGGAGGTGCTTGCTGCGGGGTTCCATCCGGAGCCGTCGCTTCCGGTGGATGACCCGCTCGAGATCCCGGGCGACCGACGGGGGGAGACGGCCGGCCCGGTGGAACGTCCTCCATTGTGGCCCTTGGTCCTGAATCGGTCCAACAGTTAGTTGCGATACCTCCCATCTGTGATTACGATGGACCACCGTTCGTCCCCAACGAACCGTTGGGGACGCGCGGACCGCGCGAATCCGGCCCGGGGCACCCGTTCCGGGCCGTCCGAGTGGACCCGCAGGGACCCCCGGCCGGCGACCGGGGAGGAGGCAGCGGTGGAGTTCCGGCACCTCGAGGCGCTCGTCGCGATCGCGGACGAGGGTTCGTTCACGGCGGCGGCCGACGCCCTCAACACCGTCCAGTCCAACGTCTCGGGCCAGATCCGCCAGCTCGAGACCGAGATCGGCGTGCCGCTCCTCGTGCGGAGCCGGCGCGGTGCCGCGCTCACCGAGGCGGGTCGCGCCGTGGTCACCCGGGCCCGGCGCATCCAGCGCGAACGGGACGGGATCCTCGCCGACGTCGCGGCGCTGCAGGGTCTCCAGATCGGCGAGGTCTCGTTCGGGATCGTCGGCACGGCGAGCCGGTGGCTCGTGCCCGAGCTGGTGGCCTCCCTCCGACGGGAGGCACCGGGGGTGCGGCTGCGCATCAACGAGGGCACCTCAGAGCGTCTCGTCGCAGAGGTGCTGTCGAACCAGCTCGCGCAGGCGATCGTCACCGCGCCGGTGCTGAGCGATCGGCTCATCTCCGAACGCCTCCTCGACGAACGGCTCGTCGGGCTCGTCCCCGAGGACTCCGACCTCCCGAGCGACACCGCGGTGCCGCTCGAGCGCATGGCCCGGCTGCCGATGGTGATGCCCCCGGCCAACAACCCACTGCGGCTCGAGGTGCAGGATGCGGCCGCACGCGCCGGCGTCGAGCTCCAGGTCCCGATCGAGGTCGAGGGCGTGCGGCTCATCGGTGAGCTCGTGGGCGCGGGGGCGGGCGTGTCGATCCTGCCCGAGACGGCGATCGATCCCGACACCGCCGGGGTCCGCACGGTACCGGTCGACGGCCTGCCGCCGCGGCGCCTCGTCCTCGTCACCCCGCAGGACGCACAGCTCTCCTTCGCCGACCGGGCGGTGCGCGAGCGCGTCATCGAGATCGTGGCCGCCCGGCGCCCGACGACCTGATCCGCGCCGGGGTGCGCGTCAGCGGGCCGTGGTGTGCACGGCGGCCCCGGCCACCCGCACCGCCTCGAGCGCAGCGGGGGCGTCGGCCTCGAGGCACTCGAACCCGGGCGGCGATCCCGCGTCCTCCACGAGCAGGATCCGCCCGCCCGGCCACGCGACCTCGATGCGGTCGTCGCCCTGGTCGACCGGGGTGCCGCCCAGCAGGCCGCACCACAGCCCGATTGCGGACGTGATCGACGGGGTGCGCAGGACGATCCGTCGGAGCACCACCCGGGTCGCGCCCGTCGTCGGTGGTTCGGCCCACCAGGTCGGTCGACCGTCGGGCCCACCACGGGCGAGGCGGTTCGCGAACCGTTCGGGCCACGCGGGCGGCGGTGGATCGGACTGCGTGATCTGGACGACGATGCCCTGGGCCTCGCGCGGTCGGAGGAACGCCTCGAACCACCGCGGGTCGTCGAAGTTCTCCCCGACCGGGTGGTACCCGGCGGCCCGGGCCCGGTCCAGGGTCCGACGCAGGTCGGGCACCTTGAAGGTGATGTGGTGCGCGCCCTCGACGTGCCGGGCGACGAAGCGGGCGAGGAAATCGTCGGCCTCCGGCTGCCACGGGGTGATGACCTCGACGGTCATGCCCTCGTCGCCGTCGCCGAGGCGGGCCTGCACCCAGCGGAACCCGATCGCGTCGCCGCCCTCCATGAGGGTCCCCCCGAGATCGCCGACGAGCGCCGCGATGGCGGCGTCGGCGTCGGCGGTCCCGACGGCCACGTGGTCGAGGACGATCTCGTCGGGCACGGGGAGAGGTTCGACGGTCCGGCGGCGGACCGCAAGTCCGACCTAGGTGGTGGCGGGAGCCCGACGCCCCGCCCGGGTCGTGGCCCGGGCCACGAGGTACCCGATCCCGAGGATCGCGAACCCGGCCACGGCGTCGAGGATGAAGTGGTTGCCGGTGATCACGATGACGATCACGGTGCACACCGGGTAGAGCGCGGCGAGGACCTTGGCCCACGTGGCCCGCACCCGCGGCACGAGGACGCACGCGCACCACAGGGCCCAGCAGCAGTGCACGCTCGGCATCGCCGCGTACTGGTTGCTGATGCTGTGGAGCGCGCCGGAGTTGAAGGTCCAGAGCGTCGGGTACCGCGCGAGTGTGTCGACGTACCCGTAGGACTCGGGCAGCAGTCGCGGCGGCATGAGCGGCCAGAGGGTGAATCCGATGAGCGCCGTGGCCGTCGCGATCGCGAGGGTGTTGCGCCAGAGCGGGTAGTCGTCGGGCCAGCGGCGGTAGAGGAAGATCCCGGCTCCGATGGTGACGACGAAGTGCAGCGAACCGTAGAAGTAGTTCGCCGCGATGATGATCGGTCGCACCTGCAGCGCCCACGCCTGCACCGTGGCCTCGTGGTAGATGCCGAGGGCCCGCTGCAGATCGATGAGCTCCCGGGCGTGACGGAAGGCCAGCTCGGCGTCCGCGGTGTTGAGGTTCCGGATCGCGCTGTAGATGACGTAGAACGCGAGGACGAAGGCGACCTCGGTCCACCAGTGCAGGGCCCGCCCATCGCC
>JALRDW010000183.1 GCA_023262065.1 Acidimicrobiia bacterium
TCGTAGTCCCAACGCGTGGTGTGGAACGCCGTGCCCTCGAACCGCTCGATGCCGTCGATGCCCGGGAGCTTCGCCTTGTGCATCAGGCCGCCGGCTGCGATGAAGAACCGGGTCCGGATCCGATCACCCCGTTTGGTCACG
This sequence comes from Acidimicrobiia bacterium, assembly GCA_023262065.1. Classification (GTDB taxonomy): domain Bacteria; phylum Actinomycetota; class Acidimicrobiia; order IMCC26256; family IMCC26256; genus IMCC26256. Next base: position 142 of record JALRDW010000183.1, read on the forward strand.
ACGTCCCAACGGTGCGCGGCTTCGTCCCAGGTCAGGGATGCGATCTCCGTCTGGAACAGGGCGTGCTCGTAGAGGCCGTAGTGGCGGCCGAGGAGTTGGCAGTAGCCGAAGATCTCGGCCGCACTCGCGTACCGCTCGGTGGGCATGTAGCCCGTCTCCTCGAGGCGGGGCAGGTAGATCGTGGCGTCGACGTCGCACATGCAACCCGGGTACCGGTTCCAGTACCAGGTGCCGCCGAAGTCCGCCGCCTTCTCGATGATGCGGTACTCCGTGATGCCACGCTCGCCGAGGTGGATCGCTGCGAGCATCCCGGCCCATCCGCCACCGAGCACGACGACCTCGGTCTCCTCGATCACGGGGTCGCGGGTGAAATCGGGGTCGGCCCACGGGTCGCGGTCGAGGTCGAACTCGTCGAGGGAGTGGTACTGCGCGAGCCCCTCCTCGCGTACCCGCTTCGCCCGTTCGGCGTCGTAGCGCGCCCGGGCGGCTTCCAGGGATGCGGGATCGGGACGGGTCATCGATGCTCCGGTGGGGCGGGAGTGGGCCTGCACGGGACCCGAGCGGCCCCTGACGAGGCCTCAGAGTACGCCCCGGCGTCCGGCGCGACCGGCCTCGGGCCGTCGTGCCGGTGGGCTCAGGCGTCGCTGGTGCGGATGCGGAGCCAACCGATCGCCACGAGGGCGCACGCGATCGAGGCCGAGTACAGGGCGGCGGCGACGGGACCGAGGAGCTCCACCGCGTCCGGCCCCCGGTCCCGTTGGAGCACGAGGGCGTTCACGTTCGTCATCCCGGCGATCGGGAACCACTTCACCGCCTCCGGGAGGAGTCCGATGAGGATCCCCTCGATCACCGTGACCCACACCAGCACGATCACGATGCCGGCGATGGGCTGGCGCACGATGCAGCCGACCCCGAACCCGAGGATGGCGTGGATGACGAGCACGACCACCGTGCCGATGATGACGCGACCCACCCCAGGACCCGACAGGACGAGTCGAACGTCCTGGAAGCGGGTGACCAACCAAGCACTCAGCACCGAGAGCGCCATGAGGGCGACCGACGCCACGGTGGTCACCACACACAGCACGACCAACTTGGCGAGGATCACGCGACCCCGACGCGGCGTGGCCGAGAAGGTCGGTCGGATCGTCGCGAACCGGTACTCCTGACCGACGATCTGGACTCCGAGGACGAGGATGAGCAACGACGCGACCTGGACGCCCGCCAGGGCGTCGTCGATCCGCATCGTGGAGTCCACGAGGAACCCGGCCAGCACGGCGACACCGACCGCGAGCACCACGGCGAGGACCATGAGCACGACGGTGGATCGGACCGTGCGGAACTTGATCCACTCCGAACGCATCTGATGGATCACGACGGCTCCTCGGCTGGTCCGGCCGTGCGGTACTCCTGGGCACCGGCGGTCAACTGGAGGAACGCATCCTCGAGCGAGGTCGACCGCGGCGCGAGTTCGTGCAGTTCGAGTTGGGCCTCGTGGGCGACCCGGCCGATCGCTGCCGCGTCCATGCCCACGACCGCGAGCGCGTCGCCCTCGTCGGCGACCTCGCCCCCGGCCCCGGTGATCGCCCGCCGGAGTCCGATCCGATCGGGACCGCGCACGATGACGCTCCCGCCACCGGCGTTCGCGGTGAGGGAGCGCACGTCGGTCTCCGCGATGAGGCGGCCGCCACCGATGATCACGAGATCGTCCGCCATCAGGGCCATCTCCGAGAGGAGGTGACTCGAGACGAACACCGTGCGTCCCTGACCGGCCAGGTACGACAGGAACGTCCGGATCCAGTGGACGCCCTCCGGATCGAGGCCGTTGGCCGGTTCGTCCAGGATGATGATGGAGGGATCGCCCAGCAGCGCTGCGGCGATCCCGAGGCGCTGCTTCATACCGAGCGAGAACTTGCCGACCCGCTGATCGGCGACCTCGGTGAGTCCCACGAGGGCCAGGACCTCGTCGACCCGGGACCTCGGGATGCCGTTCGACGCGGCGAGGGCCCAGAGGTGGTGATGGGCCCGACGGGTCGGGTGGAGGTACCCGGCGTCGAGGAGGACGCCGACCTCCCGCATCGGGGTGTCGAGGTCGTGGATGCGTCGACCGTTGAGCGTGGAGCCGCCGGCGTCCGGCACGTCGAGGCCCATGATCATGCGCATCGTCGTCGACTTCCCGGCCCCGTTGGGACCGAGGAAGCCGGTGACGGTGCCGGAACGCACCTCGAAGGTGAGGTCGTCGACCGCCGTGCGGCCGCCGAACCGTTTGGTGAGGCCCTCGCTGCGGATCACCCGGGAATCATTGCGGATCCGCCGGTCGGTCGCGCGCATCCGGGCCCGGCCGGCCCCGACCGGGCGAACGGTAGCGTCCGAGCAGATCCCCGGATGGCGGGGCCTCGAGCGAGGTGGGCGGAGCACGATGGCGTACCGGGTGATCCAGTGGGCGACCGGAGGCGTGGGTCGGGCGGCGATCGGAGGGGTGCTGGACCACCCGGATCTCGAACTGGTCGGCGCCTGGGTGCACGGTCCGGCCAAGGACGGCGTCGACCTCGGGACACTGGTCGGCCGGGAACCGTTCGGCGTGTCCGCGACCCGCGACGTCGACGCGTTACTGGCGCTCGGAGCGGACTGCGTGATCTACGCACCGATCTTCGCCGACCCGTCGGTGGTGGCGCGCATCCTCGAGGCGGGCATCAACGTCGTGACCCCGCTCGGCTGGTTCTATCCGCCGACCCCGGAGCGGGAGCGCATGGACGCCGTCGCCCGTCGCGGCGGGGTCACGTTGCACGGAACCGGCATCCACCCGGGCGGGATCACCGAACGGTTCCCGCTCATGATCTCGGCGCTGTCCGGGTCGATCTCCCACGTCCGAGCGGAGGAGTTCTCGGACATCCGCACCTACGGCGCGCCCGACGTGATCCGGGACTGGATGCTGTTCGGCCGGACTCCCGAGGAGGCCCGCTCCAGCATCATGGCCGAGGCCCTCGGTGCCGGCTTCCGCCAGTCCATCCACATGGTCGCCGACGAACTCGGGTTCGCGATCGACCCCGAACTGCGGACCACCCACGAGATGGCGGTCGCCACGGCACCCATCGATTCGCCCATCGGGATCATCGAGCCGGGGCAGGTCGCGGCGCAACGCTTCGCGTGGGAGGCCGCCGTGGACGGTGAGGTCGTGATCTCCGCCGTCGTGAACTGGTTGATGGGCGACGAGCACCTCGATCCGGCGTGGACGTGGGGAGCGGCCGGCGAACGGTTCGAGATCGAGGTCACCGGCGACCCCTCCTGCCTCACGACCTTCACGAAGCTCCACCCGCACTCGATCGACGAGGGACTGGCCCGCAACCCCGGGATCGTGGCCACGGCCATGCACTGCGTGAACGCCGTGCCCTCCGTGTGCGCGGCCGAGCCGGGACTGCGGACATACCTCGATCTCGGCCTCGTGGCCGGGCGGGCGCGGCGGGACCTCCACCGCGCCGCCCGCTGAACGTCCGAGCCGCTCCGGACGAACGCTGCGAGCCGTGCCGGACCGGTCGCCTAGCGTGCGACGGTGATCTCCGGCACCGACCTCACCATCGAGATCGGCAACCGCTCGCTGGTCCGGGGCGCGGGTTTCCTCGTGCCGACGGGGGAGAAGGTCGGGCTGGTCGGTCGCAACGGCACGGGCAAGTCCACGCTCATCTCCGTGCTCGTCGGTGACCCGGCGCCGGAGGTCCGCACGATCGGCGAGGTCCGGACGATGGGGGTCGTGGGGTTCCTCCCGCAGGTCCCACCGCCGCGGGGCCTCGGCATCGATGCGCTCGGGTTCTCCCACGTGCTCAGCGGTCGTGGCCTCGACCGACTCGACGAGGACCTGACGCGGGCCCGTGACGAGATGGCCGAGGATCCCTCGGCGGAGGCCATCGAACGGTTCAGTGCACTCGAGGAGCGGTACCGGGATCTCGGCGGGTACGAGGCCGAGGCGACGATGGCGCGCCTGGCCGATGGTCTCGGCCTCCGGCAGGAGGTGCTGTTCGACGACATCGAGAGTCTCTCGGGTGGGCAACGCCGTCGGGTCGACATCATCCGGCTGCTGTTCCAGCAACCCGACGTCATGATCCTCGACGAACCGACGAACCACCTCGACGCGAGCGCGAAGCGTTGGCTCATGGACGAACTCGCGGGCTTCGGCGGCACGATGCTCGTCATCAGCCACGACCTCGAACTGCTCGACCGTTCGATCGATCGCGTGCTGCACCTCCAGGACGGCCGTCTCACGGAGTACAAGGGCAACTACACGACCTTCCAGACCCGGCTCGCCGAGGATCAGGCGCAGCGGGTGAAGGCTTCCGCGCAGGAGGAGAAGGAGATCAAGCGCCTCTCGACCCTTGCCGACTCGATGCGCGGGCAGACCGAGAAGCGGGCGAAGACGGCGAAGGCGCTCGACCGACGGGTCGAACGCATGCAGTCGAGTCGGACGGAGGTCCATCGTTCCGAGAAGCAGGTGCGGATGCGCCTCCCCACCCCGGAACGATCGGGAACCACCCCGATCGAAGTCGAGGGTCTCGCCGTCGTCTACGACACGAACACGGTGCTCAAGCGCGTGCGGTTCGCCGCGCACCGAGGTGACCGCATCGCCGTCGTCGGACGGAACGGTGCCGGGAAGTCGAGCCTGCTGCGCTGCCTCGCGGGCGTCCAGGCGCCGACCCGCGGCACGGTCGGACTGGGTACGAACGTGCACCTCGGGTACTTCGCCCAGGAGCACGAGCAGATCGACACCGAGGCCCTCGCCATCGACAACGTCGACGACAGTGTCCTGCGCACCGACAAGGAACGGCGCGCGCTCCTCGGATCGTTCGGCCTCACCGGCGCCGCGATGGACCAACCGGCTGGATCGCTGTCCGGGGGGGAGCGCGCGAAGTTGGGCCTCGCGATGCTCGCGGCCGGACGCTCCAACCTGCTCATCCTCGATGAGCCCACGAACAACCTCGATCCGGCATCGGTCGACGCGGTCGGCCGGATGTTCCGGCACTGGGAGGGCACGATCATCGTGGTGAGCCACGAACCCGCCTTCGTCGAGGCGCTCGAGCCGACCCACTGCCTCCGACTCCCCGACGAGCGCTACGACTACTGGCGCGACGAGGACATCGACATCGTCTTGATGCGCTGACGTCTCGAGCACTAGGATTGGCCGGATGCGCCGTTCCGTACCCTTCGTCCTGTCGCTCGCCCTCAGCCTCGGCCTCCTGGTGCCGGCGGTGTCGCCGGCCGGGTCGGTCACGACGCCCCCGATCCGTCCCGTCGCGAACCTGTCGCACGCCGGAGGCGACTTCGAGTCCCCGCACAGCACGATGTACGCGATGAAGCGCGCCGTGGCGGCAGGTGTCGATGTCCTCGACATGGACCTCAGACTCAGCGCCGACGGCGTGATCATGGTCCAGCACGACGACACGGTCGATCGACTCACGGGTGACACCGGCGCCGTCACGTCGTTCACCGCCGCACAATTGCAGGCGATGGACAACGCGTACTGGTTCGTCCCGAACTGCTGGTCCTGCCACAGTGAACCGGTTGGGTCGTACGCGCTGCGCGGCATCCGCACCGGCGGCGTCCCGGCGCCCGCAGGCTTCACCGCCGACGATTTCGGCATCGCGACACTCGACCAGATCGTCACGGCATTTCCCGACAAGCGATACAACGTCGAGATCAAGGACGGCATCGCCGGCGCCGACGCGCTCGCGGCGTACATCGCGACGCACGGACCTGCCGACCGGTGGGTCGTCGTCGCCTTCGACGCCACCGTGATGCAGCACTTCCACACGATCGCACCGGATGTTCCGGTCGCGCCGGGGGTCGACACCGTGATTGCGTGGTTCGGGACCCGCGGCCCGCTGTCCGGGTACTCGTACCTCGAGGTCCCGCCCAAGTACTTCGAGATCGAGGTGGTCACCCCGAAGTTCGTCGCCGATGCCCATGCCGCGGGCCTGAAGGTCTGGGTGTGGTTCAACGGCGCGGACGACGACGTACCGGCCGAGTGGCAGCGACTCCTCGCGATGGGGGTCGACGGGCTCAACACCGCACGCCCGCTTGCCGCGGAGCCGTACATCGCTGCCGCGAACGCAGCCCGAGCCGCCGCCGCCACGACGACGAGCACCTCGACGACGATCGCGTCGGCCTCGCTGCCGGCGACCGGTCGGGACGCGACGCCGACGGCGCTGGTCGGCGTCGCGCTGGTCGTCGTCGGGTCGCTGCTGGTGCGCCGTCGGCGCTCGGTCGGCGCGAACTGACGCGCCCCGGAGTCCCTAGGATCGGGTCCGTGTTCGACGACATCCTCGCCGCCAACCGCGACTACGCCGCCGGATTCGCCCTCGCAGGACTGGACCCCCGCGCCGCGAAGGGGCTCGGCGTGGTGACCTGCATCGACTCACGCATCGAACCCCTCGCCATGCTCGGGTTGCGACCCGGCGACGCCAAGATCCTCCGGAACGCGGGCGGCCGGGTGTCCGACGACGTCCTGCGTTCGCTCGCGCTGGCGACCCACCTGCTCGGCGTCGAACGCATCTGCATCGTGCAGCACACGCGGTGTCGGATGGTCGGCGCAACGAATGAGGAGATCCGCGCCGCGATCGGACCGGCGGCCGACGGTCGCGACTTCCTGCCGATCGACGATCAGCACCGCACGCTCGCCGACGACGTGCGCGCGGTCCGCGAGAGCCCCCTCATCCCCGGAGGGGTGTCGGTGGCGGGGTTCATCTACGACGTCGACACCGGTCTCCTCGAACCCGTCGTTCCCTGACGACGCGGCCGTGGCGGACGATCCGCGCACGCAGGACGGAGGCGACCGGCCGTGGCCGGCACCCATGCCGGAGGCCGAGATCGACGTCGACGCCGACGTCCTCCGACACCTGGTCGATCGACAGTTCCCGACGTTCCGGGACCGGGCGATCGTGGTGGTCGACCACGGATGGGACAACGTCGTCGCCCGCCTGGGTGCCGACCTCGCGATCCGTGTGCCGCGGCGCGCGGCCGCCGTCCCACTCCTCGCCAACGAGGTGCGGTGGCTGCCCACGCTCGCACCCGGCCTGCAGGTCGAGGTCCCGATCCCGGAGGCGGTCGGAGCACCCGATGGCGTCGTGCCGTGGCCGTGGACCATCGTGCGGTGGGTGGCGGGTGAACCGGCTGACCTGACCCGCGGGCCCGGACCCGATGACGCGGCACGCATGGTGCGGTTCCTGCGCGCGCTGGCGCACCCTGCGCCCGGGGAGGCACCGGCGAACCCGTTCCGAGGCGTGGATCTCGCGCGGCGGGACGAGCACGTGCGTCGGAACCTCCGGCGCATCGCTGATCGCTCGGTCGCGGACGCCGCCCGTCGACTGTGGGATGAGGCCCTCAGTGCGCCGGTCCACGTCGGGTCGCCCGTCTGGGTGCACGGGGACCTCCACCCGGCGAACCTCGTGACGCGGGAGGGTCGCCTCACCGGCGTGATCGACTGGGGGGACCTCTGTGCCGGCGATCCGGCCGTGGACCTCCAGATCGCCTGGACCTGGTTCGACCACCCCGGGCGGCAGCGCCTGTGGACGGAGCTGGGTCCGGACCTGCGTACCGTGGCTCGGGCCCGGGGCAACGCGTTGGCCCATGCGGTCGCCGTGGTGGCGAACTCGGCTGACAACCCGCGGATGGCTGCGGTCGGCGCGCGCACCCTCCGATCGGTGCTCGACGACCCGGATCGGTGAGGTACGCGCCCTGCGTGACCCGCGGGCACCGGGGGTGGTGAACGCCGGTACGATGACGACCGCCCACGTCGGCGTGGGCACGATCGGGTGTCGCACCCTGCGACTCCGATGGGGGTGCAACCGTGGGACGCAGGGTGTCGGGTGTGTACGTGGGCGTGGCGTTCGTCGTCGTGGCCGCCGCCCTCATCGGGGTCGCCCCACGACCGGCCGCCGGGGTGACCCCGGTGCCCGCCGCCCCCACGCTCGCCTCCCGCGGTGGTCACTCCTGTGCCGTGGTCACTGGCGGGGTGGTCTCATGCTGGGGCCAGAACAACAACGGCGAACTGGGCGACTCCACGACCCAGAACCGGACGACCCCGGTCGTGGCCCGCAATCTCACCGGGGCCCAGTCGGTGGCGGCCGGTGATCGTCACAGTTGTGCGGTCCTGCTCTCCGGCGCGGTCTGGTGCTGGGGTCAGAACACGGCCGGCCAGGTCGGGGACGGTACGACGACGTTGCGCAAGGTACCGACCCAGGTCAGCGGGATCTCGACCGCCAAGCAGGTCGCTGGCGGGTTGGCCCACACCTGCGCGGTTCTCACCAACGGGCGGGTGAACTGCTGGGGGCAGAACACCTACGGTCAGCTCGGTGACGGATCCAACACGTCACGCTCGACCTTCGTCGAGGTACAGGGGATCACGAATGCGGTCTGGGTCTCAGCCGGGAACACCTTCTCGTGCGCAGTGCTGGCGACGGGGACTGCGCAATGCTGGGGCGGTAACGGGAGTGGGCAACTCGGCGACAACGGAACGGCCGCGACCACCTCTCCGGTCAATGTGGCGTCGCTGACGAACGCGGTCGCGGTCTCGTCCGGCACGAAGTCCTCATGCGCCACCTTGAGCGACGGGACCGTGAACTGCTGGGGCGAGAACACGAGTCAGCAGCTCGGTGACGGAACGTCCGAGAACCGGCGGTTCCCGGTGGCGGTGACGGGGCTGACCGGCGCCCGCCACGCCACGGTGGGGGACAACCACGCCTGCGCCGTTCTGCTCACGGGTCCGATGGTGTGTTGGGGAGAGAACATCAATGGCAAGTTGGGCGACGGCACCACGACGAACTCGGCGAGCCCCGTGCCGTCGTCCGGGATCGTCACCGGATTGATCCCGACGGCGATGGATGATGGCTCCTGCGTTCGGCTCACGGACAGCACGATTCGGTGCTGGGGCCTCAACGCCAGCGGGCAGGTCGGGGACGGTACGACCATGAACCGCCTCACCCCGACGAACGTCCTCGGGTTCCAGACCGTTGCGGGCGGATTCACCGGGGTGACGCCGTACCGGCTCGTCGACACGCGGGGTCCGAACCTCGGCGTCGTCTGCGGGTCGGGGACCCTACAGGTCGCCGGCGTACCAGGCAGCGGTATCCCGCAGAGCGCCGCCTCGGTCGCCCTCAACGTGACCGTGGTGAACCCGAAGGCGGCCGGGTTCCTGACCCTGTTCCCGTCCGGTGCGTCGGTGCCCACGGCGTCGAACGTCAACTTCACGGCCGGACAGGTCGTGGCCAACAACGTCGTCGTGAAGGTCGGGACGGACGGCAACGGGACGATCGACCTGTACGCCAACGCCGGGTGTCCTGACGTCATCGTCGACGTCGTGGGTTCGTTCTCCGGCGGTTCGCCGGCCGGCGGCGGCTTCACCGGCATCACCCCGGTACGGGCCTACGACAGCCGGGACGGCGACGGTTGCGTGGGTGCCACCCGTGTGGTGCCGATCCAGAGCGTCGTCCCCGGGGTCCCGGTGTCGGCGACCGCGGTGGCGCTCAACATCACGGTGGTCGGCCCGCGTGCCGCCGGGTACCTCACCGCCTACCCGTCCGGGGTCGGCCGTCCGAACGTCTCGACCCTGAACTACGTGGCGGGCCAGGTCGTGCCGAACGGAACGCTCCTCAAGTTGGGGAACGCCGGTCAGATCACCGTGTTCGCGAACGCCGGGTGCCCGGACGTCGTGATCGACGTCGTCGGATGGTTCGCGACCGGGACTGCGGTGCTCGGAGGATTCATCGGCATCACCCCGGCGAGGATCCTCGACACCCGCACAGGACCGGCCTGCTCGGTGAACCCGACGACGAGTGTCCAGGTCGCCGGCGGGACCGACGTCGGTGGGGCAGCGACGGGCGTGCCGGCGAACGCCAGTGCGGTGGCGCTCAACGTGACGGCGGTCGCCGGCTTCGTCCCCGGGTACATCACTGCCTATCCTGCCGGGGTCGCGGCACCCACCGCGTCGACGGTGAACTACCGAGCCGGACAGGTCGTGCCGAACGGAGCGCTCGTCAAGGTCGGCGCGTTCGCCGCGGACTCGTTCACGACGAACGGCGGATGCCCGAACGTGGTCGTGGACATCAACGGGTACTTCGCCGGGTGACGCAGGTGCATTGGGACACGCGCCCCGGCGACCACTAACGTCCCCGCCGGTCCGTAACCCGACCGGGAGCACGCCGTGGCCACGACCTCGTTCATCACCGACTGCGCCGAGGTGCGCGAAGCCGGCCGCAAGGGCCGGGGCGTGTTCGCGACCGCGCGCATCGCCGCCGGCACGACGGTGGCGGCCTTCGGCGGTTCGATGGTGCACCGGACCCAGTTCGAGTCCGAGCCGGAGTACCGGCGGACCCACTCGCTGCAGATCGACACCGACCTGTTCCTCCTCTGCCCGGAGCAGGAGGAACCGGCGGACCTGTTCAACCACTCCTGCGAGGCGAACTGTGGGATCGGCGGCAACATCCTCGTCGTCGCCATGCGGGACATCGAGGCGGGCGAGGAACTGACCTTCGACTACGCCATGAGCGACGACGACGACTACGACGAGTTCGTGTGCGCCTGCGGGGAGGCCACCTGTCGGGGACTCATCACCGGGGCGGACTGGCGCCGGCCCGAGATCCAGGTGAAGTACCACGGCTGGTTCTCGAACTACATCGCGCGTCGCATCGCCGCCGAGGCCCAGAGCCGGGGCTGAACCGACCCGGTCCGGTCGGGTATCCACCGGCGGGCCGACGAGCATCCCTACCATTCCCCGCCGACGGGCGAAGCCCGACGGGAGGGAACCATGAACGACAAGCTCCGCATCGGCGTCGCCGAGGCGATCGGCACGGCGATCCTCGTGATCGGGGGACCCGGGACCGCGATCCTGGCCACCGGGTACTTCTCGGGTGCCACCAAGTCGGTGCTCATCCTCGGGGTGGCACTCGCCTTCGGGCTCTCACTGCTCGTGGCGGCGTACGCGATCGGCAGCATCTCCGGCTGCCACATCAACCCGGCGGTGACCCTCGGCCTGTGGGCGATCAAGAAGACCGAGGGTGCCCTCGTGCCCTTCTACATCGTCGGTCAGGTCGTCGGCGGCATCCTCGGCGGAGCTGTCATCTTCGTGATCGCACGATCCAGCGAGATCGCGTGGACCGCGAACCAGACCGGGTTCGCATCGAACGGGTTCGGTTCGCACTCGCCCGGCGGCTTCTCGCTCGGGGCTGCGATCATCGCTGAGATCGTCTTCACCGCGGTGTTCATCTTCATCATCGCGAGCACGACGAGGAAGTCCATGGCCCCGGGCATGACCGGCGTCGTGGTCGGCCTGGCGCTGACCCTGATCCACTTGATCTCGATCCCGGTCGACAACACCTCGGTGAACCCGGCCCGTTCGATCGCGACCGCGGTCTTCCAGCGCGGTTGGGCCCTCGAGCAGCTCTGGGTGTTCATCGTGTTCCCGATCATCGGCGGGTTGATCGGCGCCCTCGCATGGCGGGCGATCGTGCACCCCGAGGACGCCTGAGCGCGACGACGATCGTCCACGCCGGCCGCGCCGGCCCGGATCCGCGGTTCGCGGGACCGGGTGGCGCGGCCGGCGACGCGTCGGCGACGTACGCTGCGCGTGCACCGAGAGGGAGAACCGTGGAGAAGTTGATCTACCTGGTCTGGGCGGCGCCCGGTGCCGAACCCCGGGATCACCACCGGATCCTCATCGACGAGGTCGCCCCGAGGTTGCTCGCGCTGGACCCGCTCCAGCTGTGGATGCAGGTCGACGACGCCGACGCGGACGTACCGGTACCCCTGCCCGCGCCGGCGGGAGAGCACCTCCCGATGGGCGTCGTGTCGATCTGGTTGCCACGGTACGACGATCGAGGACCGTACGAGGAGGTGCTGCGGAACCACTGCGACCGCATCGCCGGGTACCTCGCACTCGAGAGCATGTACACCGACTACGGGGGCAACCGACACTCGGGCCCCCGCACCTGGCCGGACGGTCAGCGTTCGCCCGGGGTCACGATGGTCACGCTGATGGAGACGCCCGATCGCATGAGCGACGAGGAGTGGGTCACCCACTGGCACACGGTCCAGTCACCCGTCTCCGAGTCGATGCAACCCCGGACCCGCTACGTGCGGAACGCCGTGGTTCGACCGGTCACCCCGGACGCTCCGCCGTGGCGCGGCATCGTGGAGGAGTGCTGGCCGTCGCCGGCGCACATCACCGACCCGATGCTCTTCTACTGCGCGGGCGATGATGCGGACCTCATGCAGTCGAACCTCCGCGAGATGCTCGCCAGCGTCACCGCGTTCCTCGATCTCGACCGCCTGCGCAGCATCACCATGAGCGAGTACCTGCTCAGGACCGTGTGAGCGCGGATCCGTCGCCGGCGGTCGCCGACGACCTCCTCTACACCGCCGACGGGCTCGAGCAGGCCTCGCGCCTCGAGCTCTCGGCCACCCACGCGGGCCGCTACTACAACGCGAGCCTGGCCACCGTGCACGACCTCGGCTGCGGCATCGGCTCCGACGCCGTCGCGATGTCGGCCCTCGGCGTCACGGTCCAGGGCGTCGACATCGACCCCGTCACCGCCGCCATCGCC
>JALRDW010000215.1 GCA_023262065.1 Acidimicrobiia bacterium
GCCCCACGAACGACATCCCGCGGAGCCTCCCGCACGGGGGTCGCCCGGCGGCAGGGCCGAACGTCCCGATGCGCCGCGGAACGTCCCGCGCCCCCGTCTAGCGTTCCCCCGCATGACGACCACCGTGACCCCATCCACCCCGACCGCCCCCCGCCGCGCCCGTTGGCGCACGGTCCTGGCCTGGATCCTGCTCGTGGTCGGCATCGTCCTGACCCCGGTGACGTTGAGCGCCGTGTGGGTCCGGAACGCGCTGCTCGACACGGACCACTACGTCGAGACGATGGCACCGCTCGCCCGGGACGAGCGGATCCAGGTGGCGCTCGCGACGAAGATCACCAACGAGATCTTCGCCGACGAGCGGGTGCAGGACGCGATCGCAGAGCAGTTGCCGGACTCGATCTCGTTCCTCGCCGCACCAGCCTCGGAGGCCCTCCGACAGACCACGTACAACATCACCCTCAAGGTCACCCAGTCGCCCCAGTTCGCCAAGCTCTGGGACCAGGCGAACCGTCTCGCACACGCCAGCGTCGAGCGGGTGCTGACCGGGTCCGGCAACATCAGGATCCAGACCAAGGACGGTCAGATCGTGCTCGACCTCACCCCCATCTACGCCAAGGTCGCCGAGCAGCTCGACCAGACCTCGCTCGGCATCACGAACCGGCTGCCGTTCAACGCGCTGAACAAGACCTTCGTCCTCGCCGACATCTCGACGATCCAGGGCGCGCAGACCGCGACCCGCATCCTCGATGCGACCGCCGATGTCCTCCCATGGCTGGTGCTCGCGCTGCTCGTCGGTTCGATCGTCGCCGCCAAGGATCGGCGTCGGGGCGCACTGCGCGTCGGCGTCGGGCTCCTGCTCGTGACCCTGCTCTTCGCGACCGGGCTCGCGCTCGGAAGGTCCGCCTACGTCGACGCGGTCGCCCAGCCCGGCCAGATCAGCATCGACGCCAACCAGGCGGTGTTCGACATCACGTTCCGGTACCTCCGCCTCGGCAACCGCACGGTCATGGCGATCGGCCTCGTGGTCGCGATCGCGGCCGCGCTCGCGGGTGCATCCCGGGCCGCCCTCGCCGTGCGGGGGGTGTTCGCCCGGATCTCGGACCGGGCGGCCGGCGAGGCCGCCGAGCACGGCGTGCTCGGCGGCCCGGTGAGCGCCTTCGTCGCCCGCAACCTCCTGCTGCTCGAGATGAGCGTGGTGGTGGCGGCGTTCCTCGCGCTCTCGTTCGCGGCGACGCCGAGTCCGATGACCGTCCTCTGGTTAGGTCTCGGCACGCTGGCCGTCGTCGCGGTGCTGCTCATCGTCGCCCGGGCCGGGCGCGCCGCGCAGTCCGCCTGACGGTCCGGGCGATCCGAGCGCCCGGGGTCAGACCCCGCGGTTCTCGATCGTGTTCGGACGGGGGTGGCCCTCCGCCTCGCACAGCGCGTAGTAGGTGTCGCGCACCGTCTGCGCATCGATGACCAGTTCGACCGCACCGCTCGCGTCGAGCTGCAGGTTGGCGCCGTAGATCGCGAACCACGCGTCGGTGAGTCCCTCGTTCTCCTCGGGGACGATCAGCGTGTGGACCGAGCCCGCCGGCTCGAACAGGTACGACCCCGCGGTGTTCACCTCGGGGTACTCCGCGTACTTCCACGATCCGGCGAGCGTGAACGCGAACACCTGTCCCGTGTGCCGGTGGGTCGGGACGATCACGCCCGGCTCGAACTTCGTCCGGATGACCCACAGCCCCTGCTCGATGTCGACGTGGAGCAGCTGGAGATGGGTGCCGTCACCGAGGGCGACGAAGGGCAGCTCCGCCTCGCCGCGGTGGATCGCCATGGGGATGTTCATCATCTGCGTCATGAGCCCAGCGTACCGGCGGGCACCTGGACCCGTCCGAAGGCTCTCGGCGCAACGCGCGTCCGGCCTACGGGCGCTTGAAGGAGGTCCAGCCCCGATCGCAGGTGAGGAGGGCCCCGTTGAGGCTGCGCGACGCGTCCGAGGCGAGGAACACCACCAGGTCCCCGATCTCCTCGGGGGTCTGGAGGTTGCCGTCCGCGTGCCCGGCTGCGAACGCCGCGGTGAGCTCCGGGACGTCCAGGATCACGCCGTTCATCGGGGTCTCCACGTAGCCCGGACCGATCGCGTTCACCCGCACACCGAGCGGTCCACACCCGACCGCCATCGACTTGGTGAGCATGGCGACGCCACCCTTCGACGCCGCGTAGGCGTCGAGGCCCCCGAGCGGCAGGGTCGACATCGAGGAGCCGGTCGTGATGATGGAGCCACCACCCGACGCCACCATCGCGGGGATCGCATGGTGACAGCAGTAGAAGACGCCCGAGAGGTTCACCCTGATGACGCGGTCCCACACCTCGGGATCGGCGTCGGGTGTGAACGCGTCGCCCCGGAAGGGCATCGCGATACCGGCGTTCGCGTGGAGGATGTGCAGCCCACCGAACTCGGAGACCGTCGCGGCGACGAGCCGGCCGCAGTCGTCGACATCACCGACGTCGACCGTCATCGCGGCGGCGGACCCGCCGGCGCGGCGGATGCTGGCGGCTGCGTCCTCGGCTCCGGCCGGATCGAGGTCGGCGACGACCACCGTCGCACCGGCCGTGGCGAGCGCCCCGGCGGATGCCCGACCGATGCCCGACGCGCCGCCGGTGACGATCGCGACCCGACCGGCGAGGACGCCGTCGGTCATGCGGGCGCGGCGACGGTCCGGTCGTCGACGTCCTGCACCGCCCGCAGGATCCGGCGCCCGAAGTCGGGACTGGCACAGGCGAGGTGGGTGTCGTCCATGCGCTGGATTCGGGCCCCCGGGATCGCAAGGGCGAGTCGGTGCTGGGCGTCCGGGCTCACCGCACGGTCCCGTGTGGTCACGACCACCGTTGTCGGCACGTCGATCCGTCCGATCCAGCGCCGAGAGGAGAACGTGCTCACCGCCCGGCCGGCCTCGGCCACGAGGCGGAGGTCGTGTCGGCGGAACTCCTCGCGGGCCCAGGTGGTCATCGAGCCGGGCCGTGTCGGCGCGTGCCCGAAGATGCGTCGACCGATGGCGTGCGGCACGTGGCCGACCATGCTGCCGACCCGCAGACCCCCGGCGGCCAGCATCATCGACGCCGCGAAGGCGCGGCGCTCGGGGTGACCGGTCACGAACTCGGCCCCGGTCGCGCACAGCACGAGGCCGGCGACGAGGTGCGGATGCCGCTTCCAGAGCAGCTGCGAGATCGGCCCGCCCATCGAGTAGCCGACGACGATGACCGGACCGCAGCCCTCGGCCTCGATGATCGCCGCCAGGTCGTCGGCACAGTCGCGGAGGCGGAACCGGTCGTTCGTGCGGATGCCTCGGCCGTGGCCGCGCAGGTCGGGGGCCAGCACCGCGAAGTGCGCACCGAGCGGCTCGAACGCCTGGTACCAGTTGAGGCCCCCGCTCGCGCACCAGCCGTGGACGAGCAGCACCGTGGGCGCACCCACCGGCCCGGCGACCCGTCGCAGGAAGGTCGTGCCGCGACCCGGGAGTTCGACCCGCTCGCCGAGGGGCAGCGGCGGACCCGGCACCTCGTCCGCATCGAGCCACGCGGTCTGCGTCTGCAGGGCGACCATAGGGTGGTCAGCGTAGGCCCGTTCCGGGGCGATACCGGACCATTCCGTCGACCGGTCCCCCGACGCCCGACCCGCCCCCGCCCCGGCGGGCGACGGACCTCCGACCGGGGTCCGGCCGGTGCCGACCTGCGAAGATGCCCACCGTGACGAACCGCCCGCCCGCCGTCGTCGTCGACCACCTCGTGCGCCGGTTCGGCGACTTCACGGCGGTGGACGACGTGTCCTTCGAGGTCGAGGCCGGCGAGTTGTTCGGTTTCCTCGGACCGAACGGCGCCGGCAAGACCACGACGATCTCGATCCTGTGCACCCTGCAGAAGCCGACGGCCGGCGCCGCCCGGGTCGCAGGCCACGATGTGGTGACCGAGCGGGACGACGTGCGCCGCAACATCGGCCTCGTGTTCCAGGAGATCACACTCGACGACTACCTCACCGCCGCGGAGAACCTCCGGTTCCACGCGGTGCTCTACGGCATCCCGCCTGCGGAGGTGCAGGCCCGCATGGCCCCGCTCCTCGACATGGTCGGCCTCTCGGACCGCGCCGGCCAACAGGTCCGTTTCTTCTCCGGCGGCATGAAGCGCCGGCTCGAGATCGCACGGGGCCTGCTCCACATGCCCCGCGTGCTCTTCCTCGACGAGCCGACGATCGGCCTCGACCCCCAGACCCGCACCCACATCTGGGACTACGTCGATGAGCTCCGGGCCCGGGAGCAGGTGACGATGTTCCTCACCACGCACTACATGGACGAGGCCGAGCGCTGCGATCGGATCGCGATCATCGATCAGGGCCGGATCGTCGCCATCGACACCCCGACGGCGCTCAAGGCCTCCGTCGGCGCCGACACCATCACCCTGTCCACCCACGACGACACGGTCGCCGCCCGGGAGCTTGCGGCCGAGTTCGGGCTGTCGGCCGAGACGAAGGGTGACCACCTCGTGCTGCGGGTCCCGGACGGCGAGGCCTTCGTGCCCCGCATCTTCTCGACCCTCAGTGTCGGCGTGACGAGCGTGAACGTCCGCCGCCCCAGCCTCGACGATGTGTTCCTCAAGTACACCGGTCGGGACCTGCGGGACGCCGACTCGGCGGGTGGGCTCGCGGCGAACCCGATGGTGCGGGCCTTCCGGAGCGGACGATGACCGCCGCCGCCGTCCCGTCGACCCGGGCCGCCGGCCCGATGCTGCGGAACGTGCGCACCATCCGGATGATCTGGTTCCGCGAGCTCATCCGGCTGCGGCGCATGCCCACCCGCATCATCTCGAGCATCGCCCAGCCGATCATCTTCCTGCTCGTGATGGGCGCGGGCATCGGCTCGCTCGTGGGCGACCGGGGCGCGGGCGGCGTCTCGTACCAGGTGTTCATCTTCCCCGGCATCCTCGCGATGTCGATCATCACCTCGTCGCTGTTCTCCGCGATGTCGATCGTGTGGGACCGGGAGTTCGGGTTCCTGCGCGAGATGCTCGTCGCCCCCGTCACCCGCGGCTCGCTCGTCCTCGGCAAGGCCGTGGGCGGCGGCACGGTGTCGGTGGCCCAGGGACTGCTGCTCATCGTGTTCGCGCCGTTCATCGGGGTGAGCCTGAACCCGGTGCGCGTCCTCGGACTCGTGATCGCCCTGCTGCTGCTCGCGTTCGCACTCACCTCGCTCGGCATCGTGCTCTCGAGCCGCATCAACCGCATGGAGTCGTTCCAGATGGTGATGTCACTCGTGATGCAGCCGATGATCTTCCTGTCCGGGGCCGTGTTCCCGCTGACCTCGCTCCCGACCTGGCTCGCCGTGCTCACCCGGCTGAACCCCGCGACCTACGGCGTCGACCTGTGCCGTCGGGTGCTCATCCCCGAGGCCCCGCCGCTCACCCTGTTCGGCCAGGTGGTCCCGCTGTGGGGGGACGCCGCGATCATCCTCGCCTTCGGCGCGGTCACGCTCGCACTCGCGGTGAAGCTCTTCGCGAACGCGGAGTGAGCCGGCACCGGCGGACGCCGGAGCGTCCGAGGATCAGACCTGAGCGGCGACGATCGCCTCGCAGAGCGTGAGGAGCTCGCCCTGCTCGCCGGCGTCGAGCACCTCGAGCGCGCGACCGAAGGCGACGTTCGTCGATTCCTCGGCCCCGTCCCACGCGATCTGCATGACGCTCGAGTCCGGGTGGGGCTCCGGCCAGCCGAAGATGCCGGCCATGTACGGGGTCGTGAGCATGACCGCCTCGAGCGGGTGGAACCCGGCCGCGAGGATGGCCCCGGCGTGCAGCCCGCCCCGCAGCTCCCGCAGCGCGTTGAGCCGGTGCAGCACGAGTGCCTTGTCGTCGGTGGGCTCGTCGAGCGAGCGCCAGGCGGCGAAGAGCGGCGCGCCGGCCGGGCTCGCGTCCCGCACGACGCGCTCCAGGAGATCGGCGGCCCGCCGGTAGTCGGGGCCGTCCCCGAGGTGGGTCCGGGCCCACTCGTGCGCGCAGGTCGCGAACTCGGCCGCCGCCTGCTCCCGCGACATCACGGTGCCGCTGCGGTCCCAGCCGTCGCGGATGCCGTTCGGCTCGAAGTAGACGAAGGTCGCGGTCACGACGTCGGCCGGGACGTCCCCGAGCACGCCGCCGCGGCCGGCGACGTAGAAGTCCATACCATCGAAGCCGAGCTCGCCCCCCTTCGCATAGGTCGCGCCGTCGAGCATGAAGTTGGACGGGAGCACCGCGACGGCGGGCTTGAGGGCTTCGGCGAGTTCGGCGGTGTTCACGGCGGGACTCCTGGGTACGGACCGGTCGGTCGGGACCGGATCGGACGGCGCGGCCGGCGCCGACGCTAGCGGCGGGATCGCGCGGCCGTCAGGCCCGGAACGGCTCGCCGTCCCATCGGTCGAGCCGGGCGAACGCCTCGACCGGTCGACGCCGCAGCCGGGTCACCGGCTTCACCGGTTCGCCGAGCACGACCATCGCCGCGATGCCGACGTGGTCCGGGAACCCGAGCACCTCCCGGGCCTCCGCCTCGCGTCGGCACAGGAACGTCGTCATGACGCCCCCGAGGCCCTCGGCGCGGGCCGCGAGGAGCAGGTTCTGCACGAAGGGGTAGACCGACCCTCCCCCGACGATGCTGTGGCGGCCGATCCCGCCGTCGAGCACCGCGAGCGCGGTCAGGTCCGCGAGGACGAGGAGCAACGCCGGCGCATCGACGAGCCCGTCGATGAGCGGGCTCGGCGCGGCGGCGGCCGCGGCCGCGGCGAGGTCGATGCGGGGCGGGTCCGGCCACAGGCCGTCCTCACCGACCGCGAACGGCACGAGCCCGGCCCCGAGGTACCCGACGTACTCGTTCCAGCCGGCCTGCGCGAGTTCGGCGATGCGGGCGCGCAGTGCCCGATCCTCGACGACGAGCACGGTCCAGGGCTGACGGTTCCCGCCACTCGGCGCGAACCGGGCGGCGTCGAGGATGCGCTGCAGCGTCGCAGCATCGACGACGCGATCCGTGAACTCGCGGGTCGCCGCAGTGGTACGCATCGCCTCGGCGACCCCCACCTCGGCCGCGTCGCGCTCCGGCGTCATGTGATCAGACGAGGTAGCGGCTGACCGTGTCGACGATCGCGGCGGGCTTGTCCGAGCCCTCGCGCTCGATCGTGACCCGGGTGACGGCCTGCACCCCGCCCGGGACCTCGGTCGCGGCGAGCAGCGTGCCGGTGCCGCGCAGTCGCGAGTCCACCGGGACCGGCGATGGGAACCGGACCTTGTCGACGCCGTAGTTCAAGCCCATCGAGATGCCGTGCACCTCGAGGATCTGGGGCAGGAACATGC
>JALRDW010000242.1 GCA_023262065.1 Acidimicrobiia bacterium
GCCGACGACCCGAACTACGTGTTCCTCTACCAGTACGGCAACCCCGCGAATCCGCTCGCGCACTACGAGGGCACCGGCCCGGAGATCTGGCGCGACTGCCCGGAGGTCGACATGTTCGTCGCGGGCCTCGGCACGAGCGGCACCCTCCTGGGGGTGGGCAAGTACCTGAAGGAGCGCAACCCGGCGATCCAGGTGGTGGCGGTCGAGCCGCCGGCCGGTGAACTCGTGCAGGGACTGCGTTCGCTCGACGACGGGTTCGTGCCGCCCATCTTCGACGCGTCGGTCATCGACCGGAAGTTCATCGTCCGACCCCGCGAGAGCATCGAGTGGGTGCGCAACCTGCTCACCACCTGCGGTGTGTTCTCCGGCATCTCCTGCGGTGCGGCCGTCGCCGGCGCGGTCAAGGCCGCGGCCCGCATGGAGTCGGGCACGATCGTGACCGTGCTGCCGGACGGCGGCTGGAAGTACCTGTCCTCGGGGGCCTGGACCGACGACCTCGACGTCGTCGTCGAACGCGCCACGCGCATCAACTACTGGTGAGCGTGCCCGTCCCGGCCGACGCGGCGTCGGTGCGACAGGCCGCTGCCCTGCTGCGCGACGGCGAGGTCGTCGCCCTGCCCACTGAGACCGTCTACGGCCTCGCCGCCGACGCGACGAACGCGACGGCGGTCGAGCGCATCTTCGCGATCAAGGGTCGACCGGCCGACCACCCGCTCATCGTGCACCTCCTCGACGCGGACGCGCTCGACGCCTGGGCGATCGAGATCCCTGAGGAGGCCCGCGTGCTCGCCGGCGCCGGGTGGCCGGGACCGCTCACCATCGTGCTGCGGCGGGCGCCGTCGGTGCTCGACGTCGTGACCGGAGGCCTCGACACGGTCGCCCTGCGGGTCCCGGCGCACCCGGTCGCGAGAGCCGTGCTCGTCGAGTTCGGAGGGGCGTTCGCCGCGCCGAGCGCGAATCGTTTCGGTCGCGTCAGCCCGACCACCGCAGCCGCAGTCGCCGACGACCTCGGGGACGAGGTCGGGTTCATCCTCGACGGCGGGGCCTGCCGGGTCGGGGTCGAGTCGACGATCGTGGACTGCTCGGGCGACACGACGGTCGTCCTGCGCCCGGGCGGGGTCACCGTCGAACGGATCTCGGAACTGCTCGACCGCCCGGTCGCGATCGGCGGCACGACGCGGGCGCCGGGGACGCTGCCCGCGCACTACGCGCCGGACGCCCGCGTCGTCATCGCCGACGACCGCGAGGCCGCGACGGTTGCGGCGGCGCATCTCGCCGAGGGGCGGACGGTGGCCCTGCTCGCATCGACGGTGCCGATGGGGCTGTCCGATCGCGTCGCGGTGCTCGAACCGCCGGAGACCGACGAGGAGTACGCCCGGGTGCTCTACGACCGGCTGCGCACCGCGGACCACCACGGGATCGAGGTCGTCGTCGCAGTCCCGCCCAACCCGGTCGGCATCGGGTTGGCCGTGCGCGATCGCCTCGAACGGGCCGCGGCCTCGGCCTGAGGGGTCGACGGAGCCGCGGCCACGGCGAGCCGCGGGATTACCGTGGTCACCGTGCCGTCCGTCGCGCCGCAGGATCCGCGCCCGATCGGAGTCTTCGACTCCGGCCTCGGCGGCCTGACCGTCCTGCGGTCCCTCATCGACCTGCTCCCGCAC
The DNA here is from genome assembly GCA_023262065.1 of Acidimicrobiia bacterium. Classification (GTDB taxonomy): domain Bacteria; phylum Actinomycetota; class Acidimicrobiia; order IMCC26256; family IMCC26256; genus IMCC26256. The sequence goes on from JALRDW010000242.1 coordinate 1,662, forward strand.
GAGTCGGTCATCTACTTCGGCGACACCGGACGCTTCCCCTACGGGCCGAAGCCGGCCGAGGAGGTGCGGGCGCACGCGCTCGAGATCGCGGACATCCTCGTGGCCCGTGGGGTCAAGATGCTCGTGGTCGCGTGCAACTCCGCTGCGAGCGCGGCACTCGACGACCTGCGGGCCCGGCACGAGATCCCGATCGTCGGGGTGGTCGGCCCCGGGGTGCGCGCCGCGGCGCAGGTCACCGCCTCGGGTCGGGTCGGCGTGATCGGTACCGTCGGAACCATCGCGAGCGGCTCGTACCAACGCGCGGCCGAGGCCGAGGGGCTCGCCCTCACCTGCCAGGCCTGCCCGGGGTTCGTCGAGTTCGTCGAGGCCGGCGACGTCGATTCCGATCAGGTGCGGGTGCTCGCGGAGCGTCTCCTCGAACCCGTACAGGAGGCCAAGGTCGATACGCTGGTCCTCGGGTGCACGCACTACCCGTTGCTCGCCCGCACGATCGGCGACGTGATGGGGCGCGACGTCGTGCTCGTGTCGAGCGCCGACGAGACCGCGTTCGAGGTCATGCGGCTCCTCGACGGCGAGCGACCGACCGGCGGTCCCGTGGGAACGCACACCTTCATCACCTCGGGTGATCCCTCGACGTTCCGCACCCTCGGGGCACGGTTCCTCGGGCCCGAGGTCGACGCGGTGGAGGCCTGGACGTGGAGCTGACCGTCCTCGGAGCATCCGGTTCGTACAACGGCCGCCACGGGCCGTGCTCGGGGTACCTCGTGCGCACGGCGGAGACGAACCTGTGGGTCGACTGCGGCAACGGCACCCTCAACGTGCTCCACGAGTACATCGATCCGGCCGAGGTCGACGCGATCGTCATCACGCACGAGCACCCCGACCACTGTGCCGACATCTACGGGATGCACGTGCTCTGGCACTACGGCCTCGAACGCACGGGCCTCCCGGTGCTCGCGCCCGAAGGCGCCGAGCACCGACTCGGCGCCCTCGTGCGCAACTGGGGTGGTGCGTTCGACTGGCGGGCGATCGACCCGTCGCGCCCGGTCGAGATCAAGGACGCACGCCTCGTGTTCTCCCGCACCGATCACCCGATCCCGACCTACGCGGTGGACATCACCGGCGACGGCCGGCGGCTCGTGTACACGGCCGACACGGGCCCGGGCTGGAACGTCGGTGCCTTCGCCCCCGGTGCCGATCTCGTGCTCTCGGAGGCGTCCCACCTCCACGCCGAACGGCGCACGACGATCCACCTCAGTGCGCGGGAGGCGGGGGAGGCCGCACGTGCGGCGGGAGCCGGGAGCCTCGTGCTCACGCACGTGTGGCCGACGGTCGATCTCGCCGCGATCGGCGAGGAGGGTTCGGCCGCGTTCGGCGCCGACGTCGTGCTCGCTGCGCCGCACGTCGTGGCTACGCTCTGAGGCCACCTTCGATCAGGGAGCCACGATGGGCATCCGTCATGACGGGCGTGAGCCGGACCAGCTCCGGCCCGTCACGTTCACCCGGGACTTCACGGAACTCGCGATGGGTTCGGTGCTCGCCGAGTTCGGGCGGACCCGCATCCTCTGCACCGCGTCGGTCGAGGACCGCGTGCCGCCGTGGTTGCGGGGCAAGGGACGCGGCTGGGTCACCGCCGAGTACTCGATGTTGCCGGGTGCCACGCCGGAGCGGGTGAACCGCGAGGCGGCGAAGGGCAAGCAGTCCGGTCGCACCCAGGAGATCCAGCGGCTCATCGGCCGTTCGCTCCGGGCCGTCACCGATCTCACCGCGCTCGGTGAGTACCAGATCACGGTCGACTGCGACGCGCTCCAGGCCGACGGCGGCACCCGTACCGCTGCGATCTGCGGGGGCTACCTCGCGCTGCACGACGCGTGCGAGCGGATGGTCCAACAGGGGTCGTTGCGGGTGAACCCGGTCGGGGACCTGTGTGCGGCGATCTCGGTGGGCATCGTGGCCGCGCTGCCGTCCCTCGACCTCGACTACGTCGAGGACTCCTCGGCCGAGGTGGACATGAACGTGGTGATGACCGGCGCCGGCCGCTTCATCGAGGTCCAGGGGACCGGCGAGGGCACGACGTTCGGCGACGACGACCTCAAGG
>JALRDW010000256.1 GCA_023262065.1 Acidimicrobiia bacterium
GGTTTAGGCGCCTTTGGCTTAGGCGAGCCAGACATGCCAAGCGCATTGCGATCGACCGCAAACGCACGCCGCCCAACCCGATTTGCAACGCTGCCAGCGCCGGTAAAGTTCATCGCTATGTTAGCGGCCTCGCTCTCGGGGGCCGGTTCGATCGGTGGCGAGGCGGTCGGCGGCAGCCCGGTGCAGAAGCTCATCGATCGGCACCGCGGCACCTCGGACCCGCTCGTGCGTCAGGCACTCGCGCAGGCCTACATCGAGTCGACGCTCATCCGGGTGAACAACCAGCGGGCCGCCGCGAAGCGGAAGAGCGGCGCGGAGGCGGGACCAGAGGGGTCGATCACCAAGTTGCAGCAGGCCGAGTTCAACCAGCGCCTCCAGAACCTCGCCATCGACCTCGAGGGCGCCTCGGCGATCGCGTGGGAGGGCCGCAACCTGTCGCGCATCGAGCGCGTCGGTCGGGTCGGAGCCGCCGCCGACACGGCGAGCGCAGTCGCCTCGGGCTTCCTGCGGGCGCAGGCCAACACCATCGAGGGCGGGACCTCCGACATCATGCGCAACATCCTCGGCGAGCGCGTCCTCGGCCTGCCGAAGGAGCCGGACGCCTCGCGTGCGATGCCGTGGAAGGACGTCCCGCGGTCGGCCTGAGGCCACCACCGTCCCCATGGTCGATCCGCAACTGCGTCTGCTCGCCATCCACGCCCACCCCGACGACGAGGCGTCGAAGGGTGCGGGCACGGTCGCGCGGTACCACGCCGAGGGCGTCCGCTCGGTGCTCGTCTGCTGCACGGGGGGTGAGGAGGGCGACATCCTCAACCCGGCGATGGATACGCCGGAGGTCCGGGAGAACCTGCACGCGGTGCGCCTTGGTGAACTCGACGCCAGCGTCGCCGCCATCGGCTTCGACGCGCTGCACCTCCTCGGGTACCGGGACTCGGGCATGAAGGACTCCGAGGCCAACGCCCATCCGGACAACTTCGCCAACGCGCCCTTCGACGAGGCGGTCGAGCGCCTCGTGCGCATCATCCGGGCCGAGCGCCCGCACGTGATCATCACCTACGGGGACGAACGGAAGTTCTACCCGCACCCGGACCACGTGCGCGTGCACGAGATCTCGGGCCCGGCCTTCGACGCCGCCGGCGATCCCGACGCGTACCCCGACGCGGGCGCGCCGTGGTCGCCGTCGAAGCTCTACTACACCGGCTGGTCGTACCGTCGGGTGAAGGCTCTGCACGACGCGTTCCTGGCCCGGGGGGAGGAGAGCCCCTACGCCGAGTGGTTCACGCGCGGTTTCAGCGAACGGGCCGACGACCGGTTCACGACGCTCGTGGACGTGGGCGACTTCCTCCACAAGCGGCGCGAGGCGTTGCTCGCGCACCGGACCCAGGTCGATCCGGACGGGTTCTGGATGCGACTCCCCGACGACGTCGTCCGCGAGGTGTTCCCCTGGGAGGAGTTCGCCCTCGCCGTCACCCGGGTGGACACCGGGGTGGCGCCGGGCGAGCCCGAGGACGACCTCTTCGCGGGGCTGCGGGGCTGACCGGGTCGCGGCGTCGGCCTCGCTACCATCGGGCTCGCCGGCACGAACCCGAGGACGACGACCGAGATGGCGAAGTACCTGACCCAGGAGTGGCTCGACGAGTACCGGTCGCTGGCGGCGGGCCAGCCGGTCCGCGAGGGGGCGACGGCCACCGTCCAGTACGTCATCACCGACGGCCCCGACGGCACCGTCGCGTACCACTGGACGGTGGTCGACGGGCGGCTCGTCGATGCGCAGCTCGGCACCCTCCCGGACCCCGACTTCACCTGGACCGCGACCTACGGGACGCAGGCGGCCATCCAGCGCGGGGAGCTCGACGCCAACACGGCGTTCATGCGGAACCGGGCGACGGTGACCGGGAACATGGCGCAGTTCATCCGTCTGCTCCCCATCACCGGATCACCGGAGTTCGCCGCGCTGCTCAGCCGCCTGAGCGCCGGGACCGAGTTCTGATCGCGCAGCCGGCCCGGTGGGATCCGGTCAACCCGCCCGCTGGAGCTCCCGCAGCTCCCGGTACCCGATGAGGGTGGCCCCGGTGCTCGCCACGAGGTCCTGGAACCCTGCGTCCCCGCACACGCTGGTGTGGTCGCCGACCCGGCCGTTCCAGTCCGGGTGGGAGGACCGGAGCTCATCGCTGTCGACGGCGGGGTGGAAGTAGATCTCGGTGACCCCGGGCCGCAGGTCCGCGAGCGTCCGATCGATGGCGGCCCGCTGGCCGACCGGCGTGTACACGAAGTGGTCGGGGAACACGATCCCCTCCTCCTCCGCCAGGCGTCGGAAGGGGAACCCGAGCGCGGGTTCGGCCGCCGCTCCGGCCATCCGCAGCGGGAGTCCGAACTCCACCGCGAGCTCGAGGTACACGTCGAAGAAGGCGGGGCGGAGCTGGAGCGCGCCCATGTGCGAGTCGAGGTGGCTCACGTCGAAGCCCCAGTAGATCGCCCGCTCGACCTGGGCCCGGCACTCCTTGCGGACCTCGTCGAGGTCGGCGTGGTCCCAGACGTCGTCGAGGGTGCGTGGGAATCCGCCGTCGCCGTCCAGGAGGCTCGGCGAGTGGGTGATCGGGCCCCAGCGGTAGGTCTCCCACTCGCTCGTGAGGGTGAGGTGCACGCCG